>NZ_JAVAMR010000017.1:0-68817 GCF_030731025.1 Microbulbifer sp. 2205BS26-8
GCAGGCCCTAGCACAGCGGATACCTGTGAGAGTTTACCTGACCAACACTCCTGCTTCCGTAAAACTTCGAGTCGGCTTTACCAACTCTGTGCTCGTGATGAGTGGTACCGCGGACGCCAGACAAGATGCAACGGTGCACACCCCCTAAGCGGGAGCATTGCGGGGCGCTGCGCCTCCCGTTACTCACCACTGTACTGGCAGTCATCGCCGGTTACGGTTGCACCCTCGGTCCGGACTACCAGCCTCCCCCGGTCAGTATCGAGCAAGAGTGGCTATACCAACACGACACACGCATAGAGAGCCTCAATGCCGTCAACCCCCTCTGGTGGCAGTCGGCCTTTTCCGATGCCGCCCTGGACGAACTGGTCGCCCTGGCGATAGATAACAATCTGGAATTGAGATCAGCCGCCTTGAGGGCATTGCAAGCCCAACAACTACTGGCCATTGCCATCGGGAATCAATACCCACAAGTACAGGAAATTGTCGGCGTCGCCGACCGTTCAAAAGGTTCATTTGAGCCCGGTGTTGTCCAGAGTGAATACACCCTGGATTTTAATCTGAGCTGGGAACTGGACATGTGGGGACAATTCAAACGCCTGGTGAAATCCGCAGCTGCGGATCTTGAAGCCAGTATGGCCGAATATGACGGTGTCCTGGTTTCCATCGTTGCCCAGGTAGCACAGACATATATCAATATCCGCACCGCCCAGAGACGCCTGGTGGTTGCGCGGGAAAATATTCGTTTACAGAGAGAGAGCCTCAGAATCGCCGAGGTAAAATTTCAAGCGGGAGAGGTCAGTGCACTCGATGCGGAACAGGCTCAGGCGCTGCTGAGCAATACCCAGGCCACTGTCCCGAGACTGGAAGTTACCCTGCAACAGCTTAAAAACACCCTCGCGGTACTGCTTGGCATGCCACCGCACAACCTCAATTATCTTTTGGGCGAATTTTCAATGATCCCCAGCGTTCCGGCCCGTATTGCGATTGGCATGCCACAGGACCTCCTGCGCCAGCGCCCCGATATCCGCCAGGCGGAGCGTCTGCTCGCTGCGCAGGGAGAACAAATTGGCGTTGCCAGAGCAGAACTCTACCCCGCTCTCTCGATCGGTGGTTCCGTTGGCACGATTAAGATACAGGACGGACCCTTTGAAGGTTCCAGCGGAGCCTGGGATTTATTTGTGCAATTTCACTGGAACATCTTCAACTATGGGCGCCTTAAAAGCAATGTGCGTTTACAGGATGCCACTTTCCAGCAGCTCCTCGCAGACTATCAACAGACAATGCTACTGGCGCAGGCCGATGTGGAAAATGCCATCGTTGCCTACCTGAAATCACAGGAGGAACTGACTTACTACGAAACCGCGGCACAGGCTTCCAAGGAATCGGTCAGACTCTCGCTGTCCCAGTACACCAATGGCCTGGTAGAATTTAATACCGTTATCAATACCCTGACTTCGGATGTCCAGCAGCAGGATCTACTGGCGTTTACACAGGGCGTAGTGGCCGCCAACCTGGTACAGGTTTATCTGTCACTGGGCGGTGGCTGGCAGATACGGGAAGATCGCCCGCCTGTTGATTTACTGCCAGAGGCCATAAAAGAGGAAATGCTCCGGCGCACGCACTATTGGGACAAGATCATCGAATAGCCTGCCCGCTCCCAACCGCACAAGTGGCGGCACTGTATTACAACAACTCAACCCTCAAGCTGCACCGCGGCACCGATCAGCGCCTGGTAACCGGTTTTGAGGGCATAGACGGGGACCGCCTCCATCCATTTGGCAACCCTTCCCTTGCTGAGAAAGCGGTGCTCGAAGGCACTCTCCGGCAGCAATTGTGCGATTCTGGGCAATATGCCCCCACCGAGGAAGACGCCACCACGGGCACCCAGGTATAACGCTGTGTCCCCGGCGGCACTGCCGAGGAAATTGAGAAAGTCCAGCAGGGTTTCCCGGCACAGGGGATCGGAGCCTTCCAGGCCTCGCGCACTCACATCCGGCGGCGTCAGATCTTCAGGGGATTGCCCATTCAGCACACACACGGCGCGATAGAGGTTGACCAACCCGCTGCCGGACAAGACCCACTCATTGAACACCGGGGTACGATTTTGCATCAGAATCTGCAGCAACTGCAGCTCCCTCTGGGTGGAAACGGTCAGGTTGGCGTGACCGCCCTCACCTGCGAGCACATGATAGCGGCCATCCGCCTCGGCGAGACCGGCTACGCCCAGACCGGTTCCCGGGCCCAGCACCGCCATTGGCGCGCCCGGTATACGGGGTACATCGCGCAGCACGGAGTAATCCGCGCAGGAGAGGCGCGGCAGGGACTGGGCCAGTGCCGCGAAATCATTGATCAGTTCCAGGTGCGTGAACGAGAACGCCTTTGCCAGCTCTCCCGCATCAATGCGCCAGCCCAGGTTGGTCATATACACACTGCTGCCGGAGGGGGTTCGCTCCAGGGGGCCGGCGGCGGCGATACAGGCTTTTTCAGGCCTGGGCTGTGCCAACCCTTCCAGCCAGTACCGCAAGGCGGCATCAAAGCCGTCAAACCGTTTGCAATCCACCACTTCAAGCGCCTCCAGGCGATAGCTTTCCGCCACGGGTTTGGCAATCGCAAAACGGGCGTTGGTGCCGCCGATGTCCGCTACGATACTCGTCATAGTTACCCCTGTGAGATCCCCAAAAAAAGGCGATATAAATTACGGTGTCTGAAACAATAATGCCAGCCCCAGGCCGGGGTGTAGGGAGAGAAGGCCATCACTGCCAGGCAGTCACGCCGGACAAGGGCGCACCCTGTGTTCACCCTGCAGGCACAATCCCCACCCGGGATACCGGGTAGGCGCCAGCGGCAATCGCCCCCCAGGGGTTCCTCACCATCAGCGCAACTGCGGGGCGATAGCCTGCAGGGTCGCAGCAAACGCCCGCATCTCCTCCCTGCTGTATTTTGAGTACACCCGTTTTTTGGCTGCAGGCTGGAAAGCAATGCTCACACCGGCACGCCTGGCTGTATGCGGGCGAATCGGACGGGGACAAAAACCGCCGCCGCAATTGGGACAGACATTCCGCAACACCTGCTCCACACAGGCACTGCAAAAAGTACATTCATAAGAGCAGATCATCGCTTCGGGCGAATTGGCCGGCAGATCCCTATCACAACACTCGCAATTTGGCCTCAGTGCCAACATCCGGAACCCTCCTTATGGCAATGTATCGGTCCTCCCGACATGCAGCCCGTTGCCGGGAGAAAGCAGTACAAGGGAGGGCCTGTCATTGCAGAGCGGCGGTGCTTATCCCGCTGCCCGCTCTCCCCTGAACCCGTTTTCGCAGGCTGCCGTGCATTAAAGGGCCACCTTACCCTGTAAATACAGTTTGCGGCGCTGCGCCAGGGCATCGATTGTGTAGAGTATGAGCCCGAGCCACACCAGCATAAAGGTGATGAGTTTGCCCTCGCGGAAGGGCTCACCCAGAACCTGGGTGGCAATCACTAGCATCAGCGTCGGGGCGATATACTGCAGAAAACCTACGGTGGACAGATTCAGCCTGCGCGCGGCAATGGTAAACAGGAGCAGGGGCATCAGAGTGACGGGGCCGGCCAACACCAGCAGACTATTCAGCGCCCAACTGTTGTGCAGCAGGTTACTGGTGGGGCTGTCGCTGCATACCAGATAAAGTAGCGCCACCGGCAGCATATACAGGGTTTCGACCGCAAGGCCAGTGAGACTCTCAACCGGGACGCGTTTGCGCACCAGCCCATACAGGGCAAAGCTTCCAGCCAGGAACAGGGCGATCACCGGTACCCGGCCAAACTGCCAGAGTTCATAGGCAATACCTGTCGTTGCCAGCGCTACCGCCAACCATTGCAGACGCCTTAACTTCTCACCCAAAAACAGCACACCAAGGATGATATTGAGCAGGGGATTGATGTAATAGCCGAGGCTGCTCTCCAGCAGATGACCGTTATTAATCGCCCAGATAAAGACCAGCCAGTTGCTGCCGATCAACAGCGCAGTCAGGGCCAGCATACGCATTTTCCCGCCATTGCGCAGAGTATTGGCCAGATCCGGCAGCCGGTGAACCAAAGCCAGAATCAGCAGGGCCAGAACCAGTGACCAGACACTGCGGTGTGCAAGGATTTCCGCTGCCGGAATCCCCTCCAACAGGTGGAAATAGAGTGGTGCCAGCCCCCAAATGAAAAAGGCAGCGACGCCGGCGAGCAGGCCGGTAGTGGCGGAATCCTGATGACGCAAGGGAACACTCGCAATGGAAAAGTGAAATGCCAAACCAGGGGATACACGGAAAGCGCAACGCCTGGTGCAGGACCAACAGAACAGGAAACCCTATTGTAGAGGTAGCTGCCAGGCGGGATCAATCACTTTGGTTGTTGGTTCACCTGGCAACCAAGTCTGGATTGTCGGGTAAACGGCTTAAAAAAGTCTTCGGCAGCGCAAGGTGCCGGGGATATTTTTCAGTTTCCCCAGGGCCAGGTTCGAGTACTCCGCATCCACGTCGATCACCACGTATCCCAGGGTCTCGTTGGTCTGCAGGAATTGGGCGGAGATATTAATGGCGTTTTCAGAAAACACCTGGTTGATGGCGCTCATTACACCGGGCACATTTTCGTGGATATGCAACAGTCGGTGCGCACCGGGATGGCTGGGCAGTGCCACTTCGGGAAAATTCACCGAACTGGTTGTGGTGCCATTGTCGGAGTAGTGTGCCAGCTTTTCCGATACTTCGGTGCCGATGTTTTCCTGGGCTTCCACGGTAGAACCACCCACATGGGGCGTCAGCAGGGCATTGTCGATGTGGCGCAGGGGAGAGATAAACTCTTCCGCATTACTGCGCGGCTCCAGCGGGAAAACATCGATGGCAGCGCCGGCCAAGTGCCTGCTGTTCAGCGCCTGCGCCAGTGCGTCAATGTCCACCACACTACCGCGGGAGGCATTGAGCAGAATAGCCCCTGGCTTCATCTGAGCGATCTGTTGTGCACCGATCATCATTCTGGTGGAAGGCAGTTCGGGCACATGCAGTGACACCACATCCGACTCCCGCAACAGCGCCTCCAGGGAAGCGACCTGAGTGGCATTGCCCAGGGGCAGCTTGGTGACGACATCGTGGAACTTCACCCGCATGCCCATGGCTTCCGCCATCACGGAAACCTGAGAACCAATGGCGCCGTAACCGATAATACCCAGCGTCTTGCCGCGGGCCTCAAAAGCGCCACTGGCAGACTTGAGCCAACCACCGCGGTGGCATACAGCGTTCTTCTCTGGAATGCCCCGCAGCATGAGAATGGCCTCAGCGATCATCAGTTCGGCCACACTGCGGGTATTGGAATAAGGGGCGTTAAATACGGCAATGCCCAGCGCCGTAGCAGCCTGCAGGTCCACCTGGTTGGTACCGATGCAGAAACAGCCAACGGCTACCAGTTTGGGAGCACCCTGCAGTACCTTGCGGGTGAGCTGGGTGCGGGAGCGGATACCGATAAAGTGCACATCGGCAATCTTTTCAATCAATTGCTCCTGGGGCAGCGCCGTTTTTACGTATTCCACATTGGTGTAGCCGCGGGAAGCGAGCAGATCCACAGCGGACTGGTGCACGCCCTCCAGCAGCAGGATACGAATCTTGTCTTTTTGCAGGGACTTTCTTTGATCGGGATTATGTGGAGCCATAAACTATCTCTTCACCGGGTGTGAATAGGGCGCGCACTCTTGTTGGGCGCTGCTTGATTGCCCGGCGCCAGGCAAAAGCGCGATCATAGCACAGGCGGCTTATATCGCTTTATTCGAAATTTCTATCCTAACTATTTTGTTTATCTATGTATCAACACCAGTTTACCTGTGGTCGCTCGATGCCATTCCCATTGGGCAAGATCGTGTGCGTAGGGCGCAATTACGCCAGCCACGCAGCGGAACTCAATAATCCTGTGCCCGAGGAACCCCTGCTGTTTATCAAGCCGGCCACCGCCGCTGTGGATATACGCCAACCTCTCCACCTGCCGGAGGGGCGCGGCAGCTGTCATTTTGAGGGGGAACTGGCGCTGCTGATCGGCCACCGGCTGTGCGGTGCCAATACCGATGAGGTCCCTGCGGCGGTGGCGGGGCTGGGGCTGGGGTTGGATCTGACACTGCGCACACTGCAGGCACAGTTGAAGAAGGCCGGGCATCCCTGGGAGAAGGCCAAGGGGTTTGATCACTCCTGCCCCCTGTCTCCCTTTGTCCGGCTGGACTCGCTACCGGACTGGGATGCACTCAACTACGCGCTCTGGCTGAACGGCGAGCTGCGCCAGCGCGGTCTGACCCGGCAAATGCTCACACCGATTCCCGACCTGGTGGCCTACATCAGCAGCCACTTTACCCTGGAGCCCGGCGATGTGGTGTTGACCGGTACCCCATCGGGGGTTGGTGCGCTGCATCGCGGTGACAGGATCACCATGCAGTTGCAGGAGAACTGGCTGCAGGTGGAAACCCGCGTGGCCTGAACCCCGGGGTGTCTGCCAGCAGATGCCCTTTGATTTGTGATCACATTTTCGATATAACCCGGACAAATTCCAACCCAAGCAAAAAGCAAGGTGTGCTGTGTCAGTGCAAAATACCAAACCCCAAAACCTGCAGGAATGGCAGGCCCTGGCGACCTCTCTGAAAATCGAGGGGCGTGCGTTTATCAATGGCCGCTATGTCGATGCCCTCTCCGGTAACACCCGCACAACCCACAATCCCGCCAATGGCGAGGCACTGGCTCAGATTGCCTGCTGTGGTCCCGAGGACGCGGATCTGGCGGTACGTGTGGCGCGCGAGACTTTTGAATCCGGTACCTGGTCGACAATGCCGCCTACAGAACGCAAGAAAGTGCTGGTGTGCTTCGCCGAACTGATCGAGGCGCACCGGGTGGAAATTGCCCTGCTGGAAAGCCTGGATGCGGGTAAACCCATTGCTGATGCCATGGCGGTGGATGTCCCCGGCGCAGCCACCACTATCCGCTGGAGTGGCGAAGCCATCGACAAACTCTACGACGAGGTGGCACCCACAGGCCCCGGTGCGCTGGGCCTGATTACCCGTATGCCCCTGGGGGTGGTGGCGGCAATTGTGCCCTGGAACTTCCCCCTGTCCACTACCGCCTGGAAGCTGGGCCCGGCACTGGCCACCGGCAATAGCGTGATCTTGAAGCCCGCCTCCAATACCCCGCTCACCGCCATCAAACTGGCCGGGCTGGCCAGGGCAGCGGGCCTGCCGGACGGCGTGCTGAATGTACTGCCGGGGTCGGGCAGCAGCCTGGGCAAGGCACTGGGCCTGCACATGGATATCGACTGCCTCACGTTTACCGGCTCCACCGCGGTGGGCAAGACCCTCACCGGGTACGCCGGCCAATCGAATCTGAAACGCACTTTTCTGGAACTGGGAGGCAAAAGCCCCAATATCGTTTTTGCCGATGCGGACCTGGACAGGGCCGCCGAAGCGGCGGCAATGGCCATCTTCTACAACCAGGGCGAAACCTGCACCGCCGGCTCGCGCCTGCTGGTGGAAAAGCGTATCGCTGAGGTGTTTACCGAAAAGGTATGCAAAGCCGCCCGGCACTTCAAACCCGGCCACCCCCAGGACCCGAATACCGCAATGGGGGCACTGATCGACCGCAGCCAGTCTGACACTGTGGCGTATTACGTTGCAAAAGGCCTGGAGCAGGGTGCCCAGTTGGTGTGTGGCGGCAGGCCCGTGGAAACGGTCGCGGGGGGGTACTATTTCGAGCCCACGGTTTTTCGCGGCGTGACTGGCGATATGACCATTGCCCGCGAGGAGATCTTCGGACCGGTGTTGTCGGTCATGGAGTTTGAGAGCGAAGCGGAAGCCCTCGCCATCGCCAATGACTCCATCTACGGACTGGCTGCGGGTATCTGGACCAACAACCTGGGCCGCGCCCACCGCCTGGCCCGCGATATCCGTGCGGGCTCCGTGTGGGTAAACAACTACTTTGGCGGCGATATCACTGTGCCCTTCGGCGGTTTCAAGCAGTCCGGCAACGGTCGCGACAAATCCCTGCACGCGCTGGACAAGTACTGCGAGCTGAAATCCACCTGGATTGATCTGGGCTGAAGCGCACCCCGATCAACCCAGTCCGGGCCGGGTTTTTGGCTATTGGCGCCACAGAGTGGTGGTGCCGCGGGCCGGTATAAGCCCGGCTTTACAGGCAAGATTGCGCCGCTGCCTCTGATAACAGAGGCGGTGCCCAACGGCCTATTGAAGGCCCGTTTCCCATCGCACGCGCAACCGGGCTCAGTCCTGTTGGCTTTTCCCGCATCCCCCCGCAAACGGCGTACGAACGCTTTTTCTGGCGTGAATTACCGAGTCAGCTATACCTAACATATTGCCCCTTGCAAAAAAGCGATGGCGACATGCCCAGTGGTGCGGGTTGTGATCCCGCGAAGTCAACTGCGTATGGGAGAACCAGGGTGAAAAGCATCCTCCTGTTTTTGATGGTCCTGAGCATCAGTGGTTTGACACCGGTACAGGCAGCGGAGACCCCAGCGCTCGGAGAGATAGCGGGTCTGCTGTTTAACGGGCAGGGCCACACGGGCACCTCCCGCACGGGTACCGCACAGATTCACCCCAGGGAGTGGGTTCAGCTATTGGTCAACCACGGCGACACCGTGGAAAAAGGCCAGCGCCTGGCGGTGTACAAAAGTTCCAAGGGCCGGGCTGTTATTGAATATATCGCCAGCCGCTCGGGCAGGGTCATGGTGCATAGCCGGGCCGCTCTCGACTCTCTGGATACCATTCTGGAAATTATCACGGTATCTCATGAGGATTACTGCGCAGTGGAGGACTGCACCCTGGCCGAACCGGAATAACAAGTCATTTTGTCTCGGTTTTCTGCCTGGCCCATCAATCTGGCAGGGTTACTTCAAGCGCCGTTTTGTTACACTGACAGCCAGACAGACAGCCGGGTTGTCAATCAGTACAGGCGGGCACCGCCCAGGGCCATGCCCCGGATGCTTCCTTAAAATACCGGTCACAGCACCTTCTGTAAGACCCTGTTTTTCGCAACAGCAATCCAGCCGTCCACACCAGCACTAGTTGATTGCCAAGGGCGCCGTGCCCTTTTTATGATGAAACTGATCTACACCCACGAAAACCGCCTGTTGGTCGAATTAGCAAAGAGCCGCCTTGAGGTGGCCGGTATCCCGGTATTCCTGAAAAACGCGTTTGCCCAGGGGGCATCCGGGGAACTGGCCCCCAACCAGGTCTGGCCGGAACTGTGGCTGGAACGGGATCGTGACTTCGAGCATGCAAGGCGTCTGCTGGAGGATGTCGAAACAGGCCAGGGCTGGCCCTGTCCGGTCTGTGGCGAAGAGAACGGAGCCGCATTTGACTTTTGCTGGCAATGTGGCGGCACCCGGCCGACAACACAAACACCACGCTAGAGGCGGGACCCTAAGCAGAGCCCCAGGTATGGGAGCCGGAAGTCACACCAGGGTCTGGCGGCGCGAGGGCGAATAGAATAACGGCGCAAACAACGCGCATGCCTATTGTTTAAATACCACCACCAAACAAGTTAAGTGCCCGCCTCTTTCTTATCGTTCCTGAAAGAGCACAGCCTCTACGCCGCGCCGCTGCCACCCCTCAGGGAATTGGGCCAACTTGTGCCTGCTGCGGCATTTCCCCCCGTTGTGCTAAGCTGGCCGCCGGCAAAATTACTAGCGATTCAGTCTCCGCATTCAAAAAAGGAACGCTTTTATGTTCGAGTGGGTAGTCAACCCGGAAGCCTGGGTTGCGTTGGGCACCCTGGCCGCGCTGGAAATAGTGCTGGGCATAGACAACATTATCTTTATCTCCATTCTCGTCGGCCGGCTGCCGGCAAGGCAGCGGGAATTTGCACGCTTTATTGGCCTGACCCTGGCTATGGTCACCCGCCTGGCACTGTTGTTCTCCATCGTTTGGATCATGGGGCTGGTGGAACCCCTGTTTAGCCTGTTTGGAATGGAAATATCCGGGCGCGATATCATTTTGGTTGGGGGTGGCCTGTTTTTGATCGGCAAGGCAACCCACGAAATCCACAACAGTCTTGAGGGAACAGAGACTGACGCCGCGGCCCTGGGCAGCGCCGGCTTTGGCATAGTGCTCTTGCAGATTGCGCTTTTGGATATTGTCTTCTCGCTGGATTCGGTCATCACCGCCGTGGGACTGGTGGATGAGATCTCCATTATGGCGATTGCCATTGTGCTGGCTGTTGCTGTGATGCTGGTTGCGGCCAAACCCATTGGCGATTTTGTCGATCGACATCCAACGGTGAAGATTCTGGCCCTGGCGTTTCTTATTATGGTAGGCCTGACCCTGGTGGTGGAAGGCTTTGATGTGCATGTACCCAAAGGGTATATTTATTTTGCCATGGCTTTTTCCATGATGGTGGAGATGCTCAACCTGCGTCTGCGCAGCAAGAAGGAGCGGCAGGCCCCGCCGGTCAGGCTACACCACAGGCTACGCAACGACAGCGGGGAATAAGGGGCAATGGTCTGCCACTGGCCATTGGGCGGGATCGCCGTTTGGCATCCCGCCCTGTGTCGGCAGCCTGGCTCTCTTTTATTTGACGAATTTACACTCCCAAATGGCAAAAAAATTGGCAGCATCCAAAAATCATGATGGTTTGGATCTGAGGTTTCTAGGAGATAGTGAGGTGTCTACTTTTTATGGGTAACTTGGAAACATAACGCCCGCGTCATTTGCCGCAGCGAAGCGGAGGTCAAATGCACGCATTTGTTAGGCCATTGTTAGATTTTTGCACGATACTTTTTAATCTGTTTAAGTATTTCTGCATCGCTTTCGGGTACCTTTTCCATACCTCTATAGATTAGATAAGCTCTCGTAGTACTTTTTAGCCTTAGCTCTATTTTATGTGGGCTAATTGGTTCAGCATAAGCATGACAAAGGTGATATTCTGATTCATATTGCCCAAGTGAAATAGCTCTTTTCCAAAACTCGATGGCTTGCTCTTTATTCTCTTTGATGCCATAGCCGAAGAACTTCAAGTAACCTAAGTTGTTTAAGACATCTATTTGAAGATCTTGAGACTCTGGGTTTACTTCCTTCATTACTACTAGGGCCTGTTAACACTAAATCTTGTATAATCGTGGGATGAAAATTTCTACACAAAAATTCAAAGTTATCGAAAAATTGCTGCCAATCCCGCGTAGCAACGTAAAAACATCTAATTTAGAAGTGCTAAACGCGATTCTCTATGTTGCCGAACATGGATGTAAGTGGCGCGGTCTTCCGCAGCGCTTTGGTCGTTGGCACAGCATTTATATGCGGGCGAATCGATGGGCCAAGCAGGGCGTATTGGATCGAGTGTTTCTCACACCGCAGGAAAATGATGTGATCAATATTCAAGTGGATCATGTATCTCTCGATTCTACCGCTGTAAAGGTGCATCCAGACGGCACAGGTGCGTTAAAAAAACGGTCCTCAACCTATCGGCAAATCACGAGGAGGCTGGGCCACCAAAATTTACATGGTTGCAGCGGGTCCCAACCAGGCCGTAGCTTTTTCCCTTTCTCCAGGGCAAGCAGGTGATGCACCTGAAGGTCGAAAGTTGCTGAAAAGCCAAGAGAACTGCGGTTGGGGGGCACTAAAGTGATCATGGACAAAGCCTATGAGGGCGATGAAACCAGACAGTTGGTATTTGATCTTGGCTTGAAACCCGTAGTGCCGCCCAAAAGTAACAGACTAAGCGCTTGGGAGTATGACCGAGAAGTGTACAAAAAACGAAATGAAGTAGAGAGGCTGTTCCGACGGCTCAAGGGTTTCAGGAGAGTATTCTCTCGTTTTGACAAACTGGATGTGATTTTCAAGTTCTTTGTTCACTTCGCACTGATTATCGATACATTAATTATGTGTGAACAGGCCCTAGTGAATAAACCAATACAATCCTTTAAAGCTTGGTGCAGCCAAGATATCAGTATGTCTGACTGACTTGGGATCTTCCAGCAAGCTTTTCTTCAGCTTACGCAGCTTGACAATACCTCTTATCGCCTGGGAAAGAATTAGCACTGCCAGTACAAAAATTACGGTATCGAACCCTATTCCAGCAAATAATGTAGATACCAGAGTAATAAGCGCAAGAGGCCCCATTAGGAAGGCGGTGATCCAGCAGCTCAGCAAGTTGGAATCGACCTCACCGTAGAGATCTACGGGCTTTTTCCTGTTTTTCCAACCTGCCATTCAAAAGGCCCTCTTATTATTGCTTGCGATAGTTCGCCATATAATCCAGGGTCAGCAGGGTCAGCGCTTCGGTGCCCTGGCGCAGTGCAGTTTCATCCACATAAAACAAGGGCGAATGATTGCTGGGGGCCTTGCTCGGGTCTTCACCTTGCGAGGTTATGCCGAGAAAATAATAAAAGCCGGGCACTGCATTGGCAAAGTAGGAAAAATCCTCCGCAACGGTAATTTTGGGGACCTCGATCACCTTTTTTTCACCAGCCACGGACCTGAGCACCGGCAGAGCCATTTGCGTGAGTTCTGTATTGTTTATCGTCACCGGATACCCTTCGAGGATATCCACTTGGGCCACGGCTCCGGAACTCTCCGCAACCAGTTCAGCGGTGGTTTTCAGGCGCTTGAAAATTTCCGCGCGGTTATTCATGTCAAAATTGCGGATGGTGCCGTTTAAGTACACGCTGTCGGGAATAATATTGTTGCGCACGCCGCCCTCGATCCGGCCATAGGAAATCACCGCCGGTTCCTTGGTGATGTCGATCTGGCGGCTGACAATAGCCTGAGTGCCCATCACCACCTGCGCGGCGGCAACAATGGGGTCAACCCCGCCCCAGGGGCGCGAACCGTGGGTCTGGCGGCCAGTAATGGTGATGCGGAACTCGTCAGTAGCGGCCATCAGCGGACCCGAACGGTAACCAAAAACCCCAGCGGGCAGAGAAGAGCTCACGTGCTGGCCGAAAGCCACATCCGGCTGGTATTTTTTGAACAGGCCCTCTTTCAGCATCAACTCGGCCCCGCCTTCCTCGCCATCCGGCGCACCCTCTTCGGCGGGCTGGAAAATAAACAATACATTACCGGCCAGCTGGTCGCGGAGATTGGCCAGGACTTCGGCGGCACCCATCAGCATCGCCACATGGGTGTCGTGACCACAGGCGTGCATAACGCCCACCTCCCTGCCCTGATAGGTGCTGCGCACCTTGGACGCGAAGGGAACATCCGTTCTCTCGGTGACCGGCAGGGCATCCATATCCGCGCGCAGCGCCACGGTAGGGCCGGGCCTGCCCCCCTTTAACAGACCAATAACGCCGGTGTGGGCCACCCCGCTCTCGGTTTCCATGCCCAGGGACTGGAGGTGCTTTTCGATGTATTTTGCCGTTTCAAATTCCCGGTTGCCCAACTCCGGGTTCCGGTGCAGATGCCGGCGCCATTCGATCACCCTGGACTCGGTCTGTTGCAACAGCTGTTGGGGATCGCTGCCTGAGGCGATCGCATGGGCGGCCAGTAGCGAAGCGCCGATGGCCAGGGGCAGAAACAGTTTTTTCACGGCATCTTTCCTTTATTCTCGTCAAGGTTATCGCCACTCATTCTACCCCCCTGCGCCCAAAGCCTCTATCCCTATTCACTGGGCCGGTCAATGGGTTGACCGGTTGATGGCCGCCTTTTCACAGCGCTGTGCGCTGATTTATCGTAGAATTTCTCTTTAGGGTCCGCTCTTCAAACATCCTGAATGGTTATTATTTAGCCATATCTTATCGAGACCCTTGGCCATTGCGGGGGGCTATCCCGATGATGGAGCCCCGTGTTGGCGATTATTCACTCCCATGAACGGACTGGGAACTTCTACAACCTGCTGATGTGCTGGCGCGACATTGTTCCTCGATCCCGGCTGTGAGATATTCGTATCCGGAACTCTGCACGCTCCACCACTAAAGACATAACGAGGATATTCACAAGCATGAGCGATATGTATAAAGCCCCCCAAGCGGAGCTGACCAACGGGGAAGAACACGACGATTTCGGTTCTGTTGAAAAGGGGATTGCCGGGGATTATTCGTTTTCCATCAGCGAGACCATCAGTGAGGGCTGGCGTCTTTCAAAGGGTAAAAAACGCACAGTCTGGCTGGGCATATTGTTGTATGTGATTGCACTCATTGCCATCACTGTGGTTGCGGGCTTTATCACCGGGGTCTTCACAGCGGAAGGTGATGCCTCCTTCACCCAAGGGCTCATTTACAACCTGATCACGACGATTATCGGGTTTCCCCTCGCCGCCGGATTGACAATGATCGGAATAAAGATTGCCCGTGGGGAAGACACCTCCGGCACAGAGGTATTGGCTTATTTCGACAAGATTGTCCCTCTGGTTATTGTCAATTTCCTGATGGCCATCTTTATTTTTATCGGACTTCTCCTGCTTGTCCTCCCGGGGATCTACCTGATGGTTGCCTATGTATTTGCCATCCCCCTGGTGGTCGATCAAAACCTGGGACCCTGGCAGGCCCTGGAAGCCTCGCGCAAGGCAGTGACAAAGCGCTGGTTTAGTTTCCTCGGCTTTTTGATCTTGCTCCTTTTGATAGGGCTTGCCGGCTTCTTAGCGGTGTTAATAGGTATGATCTGGGCCCTGCCGCTCTTATTTATCGCGATTGGCGTCGCCTATCGCAAAGTTTTTGGCAGTCCCCACAGGGCATAGTCCCTCCGACCTGACAGGAGCGCAGGCTTGCTGGATACCACCTATCACGTCGAAACCCCCGAAGGGATCGATCTGCATGCGCGGGCTGCGGGGCCTGTCCCGCGCATCCTCGCCTATGCGGTGGATGTGTTGTATCGCACCCTGGTGCTCATAGCGCTGGGCATTGGCCTGGCTGTTGCCGACACTGCCGGTATCGGCATCTGGCTGGTCTGCTCCTTCCTGCTGGAGTGGTTCTACCCGGTGTTCTTTGAAGTGCTGCGCGGCGGCCAGACACCGGGGAAAAAAGCCTTCGGCCTGATGGTGGTGAATGACAACCTGACCCCCATTTCCTGGGGAGCCTCCCTGGTGCGCAACCTGCTGCGCTTTGCCGACTTCCTGCCCTTCGCCTATGCCACCGGTGTGATCGCCATGACCCTCGGGCGGCACTTCCAGCGCCTCGGCGACCTGGCCGCAGGCACTCTGGTGGTCTACCGGGAGGCAGACAAAGCGCCGGTCACCCTGCCGGACAGCACCCCACTGCCGCCACCGCGCAACTTGAAACGACAGGACCAGCAGGCCCTGGTCAGCCTGTTTGAGCGCCACGACGACTTAAGTGAAGCGCGCCAACAGGAACTGGCCAATTTACTCGAGCCCATTACCCAAAAGAGAGACAGCGCCGCGCTGGGTTATCTGCGCTCGGTGGCCAGTTGGCTGCTGGGTGGCCGAGAATAACGAGTTATGCGACAGAGAGATTTCGAGAACCACTATCGCGATAGTTGGGCACAATTGGAGACCTGGTTAAAAGGGGGTGGAAAAAATGCGGATCCAGCCACACTGGACCTACCCGCAGCCTATCGCAACCTGTGCCAGCAGCTGGCAGTGGCCAAGGAGCGGCAATACACCAGCCGCCTGATCGATCACCTCAACCAGTTGGTGATGGCCGCCCACCACCGGGTCTATCGCCAGCAGACCCTGCGTCGCAGGGGCTGGCTGCACTACCTGCTGGCAGGCTTCCCCCAAGCGGTGCGGGCCAACGGCCGCGCTGTGGCACTGGCCAGCGCCCTGTTTTTGTTACCGGCTCTGGTGATGGGCATCGGTACCTACAACAACGATGCACTGATTTACGCCGTGATGTCGCCGGGAGACGTACTCTCACTGGAATCCATGTATGACCCCGGCAACCGCGTACTGGGCCGCGAGCGCGGCTCGGACACCGACCTGGCCATGTTCGGCTTCTATATCAAGAACAATATCGGCATCGCTTTCCGCACTTTTGCCGGTGGCATACTGTTTGGCCTCGGTTCCATTTTTTTTCTGGTTTTCAATGGCGTTTACCTCGGTGCGGTTTTTGGCCACATAACGCGGGTCGGGTTTGTCTCTACGTTTTATCCCTTTGTGATTGGCCACGGCGCTTTTGAGTTGACCGCCATTGTCCTGGCCGGTGCTGCCGGCCTATTGCTCGGGCGCTCTCTGGTGGACCCGGGGCAGCACCGGCGCTCGATAGCCCTGCGCCTGGCCAGTGTCGAGGCAATGAAAATCATGTATGGCACTTTTCTGATGCTGGTGATTGCCGCCTTCCTCGAGGCCTTCTGGTCTTCCAGCGCCGCCACTCCGATCAGTATCAAACTCGGTGTCGGCGGCCTGCTGTGGCTCGTGGTTTTCGCTTACTTCGCCCTGGCCGGGCGGCGGGAGGCCACAAGTGCACATTGAAAACCTGACCGTGCGCGCGCGCCTGCGCGCGCCCTGGGAGTCCATCGACCTGGGCACAGCCCTGGCACGACAATACTGGTTGCCCCTGTTTTTGGTGTGGCTGCTGCCTGCGGCCCTGCTGCTGGCCTCCCTCGCCTGGCTGCTGCCCGAACATCCCGGTTGGTCACTGTTTGCCGTGTGGTGGTTGAAACCGGTGTTTGACCGCCTGCCACTGTTTATGATCAGCCGCGCCCTGTTCGGGGCACCGGTATCGGCCCTGGCCGCCTTAAAGCAGTTTTTCGCACAGAACCGCCGCGACTGGCTGGCCTGGATTACCCTGCGCCGCCTGAACCCCACCCGCTCTTTCGATATGCCGGTCACCGTGTTGGAGCAATCCAGTGGCGCTGTGCGCAGCGCCCGTCTCGGCGTACTGCACCGAAAGCATGCCAGTGCCGCCACCTGGCTGACCCTGACGGGAATCCACCTGGAGGGGCTGTTCCTGATCGCTGCATTTATCCTGATCTACCTGTTTATTCCCGAGCAGGTGGCCGCCAACATCGACTGGCTGCCAATACTCAGGAACGATACCCTGGGGCTGGAGTGGCTCTCCAACGTGCTCTACCTGTTTATCATGGCGGCAGTGGCCCCGTTTTATATCGTCTCGGGTTTCTGTTTGTACATCGGCCGGCGCATTGAGTTGGAGGGCTGGGATATCGAAATCCAGTTCCGCGACCTGGCCGAGCGCCACCAGCGCAAGCAGCAGCCCCGGCGCGGCGTGGCCGGGGGCTCTGGCACCGTCTCGCTACTCCTGCTTTTTGCCCTCTTCTTCAGCCCCC
Source organism: Microbulbifer sp. 2205BS26-8 (assembly GCF_030731025.1). Classification (NCBI taxonomy): domain Bacteria; kingdom Pseudomonadati; phylum Pseudomonadota; class Gammaproteobacteria; order Cellvibrionales; family Microbulbiferaceae; genus Microbulbifer; species Microbulbifer sp. 2205BS26-8. The sequence continues at coordinate 17,174 of NZ_JAVAMR010000017.1, forward strand.
TCGCCCCGGCACCGGAAAGCAGGGCGGATGCGCTGGAAACACCACAACAAGCACAGCAGCATATCGATGAAATTCTCGCGGGCGAAGACTTCCACCAAATAGAGCAGATCAACGGCTGGCGCCTGAAGGGATGGGAAAGCCAAGAGCAGAAAATTCCCGAGTGGCTGATCCAATTCATTGAGTGGTTGTTTAACCGTTCTTTCGATACCGATGATGCTTCCGATTCCAACTGGGGAGCCGTCATTGCCGGGTTAATCGAGATCCTGTTATGGATTGGAGTGATTGCAGGACTGATCTACCTGGGCTGGCGCCATCACGACACCATCCTGAAGCATCTGCGCTGGCAGCCCAGATCCAAGCCCAAAGCTGCCGTCCCGGAAACTCTGTTCGGACTTGATATACGCCAGTCGAGCCTGCCCGACGATGTGTGCGCAGAAGTACAACGCCTGTGGCAAGCTGGAGAAAAGCGCGCCAGTCTCAGCCTGCTGTATCGCGCTACCCTGTCCCACCTGATCGAGGACTTCCAGTTTCAATTCGGCGATCACCTGACTGAAAGTGAGTGTGCCCGGTTGGTGCACAGGCGCCAGCAGGAACCCGCGGAACACCTGCCCCCGGTCACGGTTCCATTGAGCCGGTTTGTACAACAGCTCACTACCGATTGGCAGCAACTGGCCTACGCCCATCGCAATCCGATCGACGCGCGGATACACGCATTGTGCCAAAAATGGCAGGAGGTATTCCGCAATGACCGTTAAACGCCTGCTGATCGGCGGCTCGCTGCTGTTCTGTGCACTGATGGTATGGGGGTTTTTGACCTTTTTCGAGCACTATACCGAAGAGCGGGATCGCGGTTGGGGCCCGGAGGCACGACGCAATTGGTTCCTGGCAGCGGAACAATACCTGGCCGCTGTGGGGCTGGAACCCCGCCGGGCGGAGAATCTTTCTGTAGTCAACGGGCTCTCTGCGGACGCCACCCTGTTTATTGCCAGTTCTTCTCTGGTCTACAATCCGCAGCGGGTGGCGGAACTGCTGGGCTGGGTACAGAGCGGTGGCCATGCCATTGTAGTGGCGCGTACCGAAGGCTTTGATGTTGAGGAGCAGCGCAGCGAGGCGCGCGACTGGCTGCTGGAAGCACTGGATGTCTCCATTATGCAGGGGCACGAGGAGTACGACTTCGCCCAACCCCTGCAGCAACTGCTCGGTGAAGATGCCGAACTGGGCCCGCAGCAGAGCCCCGGCGAGGCCCTGCGCGAGTACAACCGCAGGATTGGTAAAGGCGACTCCACACAGAAAGAGGCGCAAGCTGAGATCGCTCGGGAGAAACCTCGCAACCCGGAAGTGGAGCCACAGGATCTGGTCAGCCTGACCTCGGACAGTGGTGTGGAGTTCCAGTTGCATTTCAATGCCAGCCACCTGCTTTACCATCCCGGACTCGACGACAATACTGTCGCCGATGCACCGGTATTCTGGGCCAGGGTATGGCGCGACGACGAAGCCGTGCCCTTTATGCAATTTGAACGGGGCAGCGGTGTCATTACCCTGCTGACCGATAGCGAGATCTGGCACTCTCAGCGTATCGGACACTTCGACCATGCCTATTTCCTGCAACTGCTGGCCGGTAACGGCGAGTTTGTCTTCCTGACCCGGCCGCGTTTCGAATCGCTCAGTTACCTGGCGCGCAAATACGCCGCAGAGGGCTTCTTTGCCAGTGCTCTGGCCCTGCTCGGCTGGTTGTTGCTGCGCGCGCGCCGATTCGGTCCCCTGCAACCGGCCCCGGAAGTCAGGCGCCGATCCCTGCTGGAGCATATCTCCGCCTGCGGCCACTACTACTGGCAACAGGACCACTGCGAACAGCTACTGCGCGGCCAGCGCGCCGAACTGTTGCGCCGACTCAGCGCCACTGACGCCGACCCCGGATCCCGGCACAAGCTGGCTGAGAGGCTGAGTGCCGCAACAGGTCTCAGCGAACACGATATCATCGCCAGCCTGTGGGGAATACCGGCGGCCAGCGAAGAATCTTTTACTGAACACATGCGCACCCTGCAGCGAATCGAGGCAGTCCTATGAGCGATATCATCCTTCAACCAGAACAGCAAACCCACCACAATACGCCGGACTGGCAGGCCGCCTGTGCCCAATTGCAGTTGCTGCGCAACAATATCAACCGCCTGCTGATTGGCCAGGAACAAGTTGTCGACCAGGTTCTGGTAGCCCTGCTGGCCTCGGGCCACGTGCTCCTGGAGGGTGTGCCCGGCCTCGGCAAAACCCTGTTGGTGCGCACCCTGGCCAATTGTTTTGGTGGCAGCTTTCGCCGCATCCAGTTCACCCCGGACCTGATGCCGGCGGATGTTACCGGTCACGCCATGTACAACATGGGCGAGAGCCGTTTCGAGGTACGCCGCGGCCCGGTCTTCACCAACCTGCTGCTGGCAGACGAAATCAACCGCGCCCCGGCCAAAACCCAGGCGGCGCTGCTGGAAGTGATGCAGGAAAAGCAGGTCACTATTGACGGCGAGGCACTCTCAGTACCCAATCCCTTTATGGTGCTCGCCACCCAGAACCCTATTGAACAGGAAGGCACCTACCCGCTGCCGGAGGCGGAACTCGACCGCTTCCTGCTCAAGGTCCTGATCAACTACCCCAGCCTGGAGGCGGAGCGGCAACTGGCTGCCGCCGCCAGCAGCGGCCGCATCGAACAGCACCTGCAGGCTAAACCGGCTGGCGAAATCACCATCGAGCAGCTGCAGCAACTGCAGGCGCTGATACCCCAGGTCGCCCTGGACCAGCAGGTGCTGGACTACGCCGTGCGGCTGGTTCGAGCCACCCGCGAGGCCACCCAGCTGCGCAGCCCGGCAGGCCCGCGCGCCAGTATCGGCCTGCTGCAGGCGGCCCGTGCCAGCGCCCTGTTGCAGGACCGGGCCTTCGTTCTGCCCGACGATATCAAAGCCATGGCGATTCCGGTAATGCGCCACCGCGTGAGCCTGTCCCCGGATATGGAGATCGACGAAGAAACCGCAGACAGCGCCCTGGCACAGATTCTCGACAGTGTTGAGGCACCGCGACTGTGACCCAAAGCGCTGCCGCCACAGAGGTGCAAGCCACTCCGATCCAGAACGGCCGCCCAGGGCCCAGCCAACGCCTGGTAAAACTGCTCGGTTACTGGTGCCTGGCAACCCTGGCAATCAGCAGCGCGCGCATCTGGTTGCCCGCAGCCACAGGACTGCTCGAGACAGCCTGGTGGACAGGCGGGATTCTGCTGATCGGCGCGGCCCTGCTGGATTTCCTGACCGGTCGCCGTATTACCGACCTTGAGGGCGAACGCCGCTTGCCGGGCAACCTGGCGCTTGGTGTGCGCAACTGTGCCCGTTTAACTCTGCGCAACAGTGGTCCGCGCTTGCTGCAGCTCTCCGTCTGCGACAGTGTGCCGCAGCAACTGGCAAGCACCGGGCTACCACGCCGGGCACAGTTGCAGCCGGGGCAGGAAGTCTCTATTGAATACACCCTGGTGCCGCACCGCCGCGGCAGTGCCAATTTCGGTCGAATAGAGATCCTCACCGACTCCCCCTGGGGCCTGTGGCAAACGCGCGCCTGGCTGGGACAGGGGCAATCGGTAAAGGTCTACCCCAATTTCCTCGGCATCTCCTCACTGCAGGCGCTCTCCACCGAACAGACCCTGCGCAGGCTGGGCCTGCACCAGCAGCAGCGTCGCGGAGAGGGCATGGACTTTCGCCAGCTGCGCGAGTACCGCCGGGGTGACAGTCAACGCCAGGTAGATTGGCGTGCAAGTTCGCGCTTGCGCAAATTAATCAGCCGTGAATACCAGGACGAACGCGACCAGGAAATTCTCTATATGCTCGATTGCGGTCGACGCATGCGCGCCAAGGACGGAGAGCTGAGCCATTTCGACCACGCCCTCAACGGCCTGTTACTGTCCGCTTATGTAGCGATTAAACAGGGGGATGCTGTGGGTCTGCAGGCCTTTGCCGCCGGACAAGACAGTTCCGGCGGACAGCTGCCGCCAGTGAAAGGGGAAAGTGCCATCAACCTGCTGTTGAATAATGTCTACGACCTGCACTCCGGAACCGGCAGCGCGGACTACAGCGGTGCAGCACAGCAACTGCTGAGCCAGCACAAGCGCCGCAGCCTGGTGATCCTGATTACCAACCTGCGCGACGAAGACAGCGAGGAACTGCTCGCAGCAGTGCGCCTGCTCACCCGCAGCCACCTGGTGATGGTGGCGAGCCTGCGGGAAACAGCCGTGGACCACTTGGTACAGCAGCGGATCGGGGATTTTGCCGGTGCGGTGGATTACGCCGCGGCAAGGGATTTTTTGCACAGGCGCACGCGATTGCTGCAGCAACTGCAGGCACATAACGTGCTGGTGGTGGACTCCCGCCCGGAAAGCCTGCACCAGGCCCTGATTGAAGCCTACTGGTGCTTGAAACGCAGCGGTAGACTCTAACCGGACCACTCTCGTCGGAAGAGGACACAATTTTGATGCAATTTGTACCATCTCGGAGATAATAGAGGTGATATAAAAGAAGTGTCCCACAGTACAGGGAGAGCTGCCCGATCATGTCCCAACTTGCTATTGACCGGCTGCATGCCGCTGAGGTGCAATCCGCTCCATTCCCGCACTTTTATCTGGAGCAGTCCCTGCCCCCGGACGAGGCCACTACCCTGATTCGAAGTTTTCCTTCGCTGCACAAGGGCGGCAGCTTCAATATTGAGGATGTCAAGACCAGCGAACCGCTGCGCCGCTTTGTGGAGCAGTTCGACAGCGCGGAGGTACGACAAATTCTCGGGGAGAAGTTTCAACTGGACCTCACCGACAAACCGATGATGGCCACCCTGCGCGGTTATTCCCGGGCCAAGGATGGGCGTATCCACACCGATTCCAAAAGCAAACTGATCACCGTGCTGGTCTACCTGAATGAAACCTGGCCGGCACCCACCGGGCGGCTGCGTATCCTGCGCAGTGGTGACGACATGGAAGACTATGCCAATGAATTACTGCCCGGCCCCGGTGCACTGGTCGCTTTTAAGGTGACCAATAATTGCTGGCACGGCTACCGCAGCTTCAAAGGCAAACGGCAATCGATCCAGATCAATTTTCTCACCGGCGACCGGGCGAAAAGCAAACACCAGTTTTTCCACGGTATCAGTGCCCGCATAAAATCGCTTTTCCGGTAAGTTTTTCGACTACACTTTTTCCGCAGTGCATAGTGCGATACACCCGGAAACCTGACAGGCGCAAGGCGGTGCACAAGACATCACTGCCTGCACGGACAAGAAGACAACCCCGCAGTGAGAGTGGCACTGTTTCCTCGCCGGCCACTACTCTGGGGCCATTCTGGGTTGGCGGATAACAATGGACACCCGACAAGCAGCTGCGTAAGTTATGCGTCCCAGGCACACTATTCAAAGCTGTTCACACCTTCCCCGGTGGCAGGCATTGCTGCTTTTAGGGGTCTTTCTCAGCGTTCGCGGTCTGGTTCCCACGGGATTTATGCCTGCGTCCCTTGCCGCGGGGACACCCTACGGTCTCTGCCACGGCGACAACCGCAGTGCCCTGCTGCTCACTGTGTTAACCGGCCCTGCTGGCGAACACCATCACAGCGGACATGATCACGATACACTGACCGCCCACTCCTTTGCCGACACTCACTGTGCCTACTCCGCCGTTGCCGGTGTTGCCGGCACCCCGGCCACGGTATCGGATATCCTATCCGGTGGGGTCTCGAGCCCACCTACAATTCCCAAGGTCAGGATTGTGCTGCCCGGCCTGTTCGAGCGTCCCCTTATCCGCGCCCCACCCCACGGAGCCTTTCCCTTTAAACAACTCGCTGCACTTCTACTGTTGTAGTGATTCCCCGAGCCGCAAAGCGCGGTAAAGCTGCCCAACCGGGCAGCAGGTACTTTGTACCCATGCGCCAGCGCCTCCCAGGTACAAGTCCCCCGGCTGGCTCATGCGCTCAATCGGGAATCTCTGCACGCCATTGATTGACTGGCGACGCGCCTGCGACTGCGCCTGAAAACGCCACCCCAAAATGGATAAGTCAACATGCCAAGATCGACTAAAGACACCACAAAAGAAGAAATTGCCAACACATTGAAGGGTAAAGCCAGCCTGCGGATTCCCCTAAGCCTCATCATGCTTGCCGGCTGGGCCTGCCCCGCCAGCCTCCTCGCCAACGGAGGTGAAATGGAGGAGATGGTTGTCACGGGTGTAAGGACCGAACTGCCCCTCAACCTGGTCACCGATCCCAAACTGCCGCGCCAGCCGCTACCCGCCAATGACGGTGCTGACTATTTGAAAACCATCCCCGGGTTTTCGGTGGTGCGCAAAGGCGGCACCAGCGGCGATCCGCTGTTGCGCGGTATGGGCGGCTCGCGCCTGGGGCTGTTGCTGGACGGCGAGTCCATCGTGGGCAGCGGCTCCGGCCGTATGGACCCGCCCACAGCCTATTTATTTCCCGAGAGCCTGGATGAGATCGAAGTGATCAAGGGCCCTCAGACAGTGCTGTACGGACCGGGCAATTCCACGGGTGTGGCGTTGTTCAAGCAGCTGCGGGAACGCCCCACCGAGAGTGCATGGGATATGCATGCGAGCCTGCTTGGCGGCAACGCCGAGCGCACAGACGGTCTGTTCGATATCGCTTACAAATCACCGGTATTTTCCCTGCGCAGCTCGGCGGCCAGCGCCACTGCAAACGACTATAAGGATGGCGACGGCAATCACATCCACTCCCAATACTCACGCTGGAACGGTAAGGCCAGCCTGGCCTGGACACCGGATAGTGATACCCGCCTGGAGCTGGGCAGCACTTTCAGCGATGGCGAAGCCGCTTTTGCCGATCGCGGGCTCGACGGTACGAAATTTGCCCGGGAGAGTTACAGGGCAAGCTATTTCCGCAGGAGTCTCGGCGATTTGCTCAATACCATCGAGTTGCAGGGCTACTTCACTTACATCGACCACGTGATGGACAACAACAGTCTGCGCGCACTCTCCGCGATGCCCGGTAGGCCAATCGCCATGAACCTGGACAGTGAAACCTACGGCGCAAAGCTGAGCCTGCTGTTCACACCCCTGGACACTGTGGAATTGACGACCGGCCTGGACACCCGCAACAGCCGCCACAGCAGCCGCATGAGCATGAATCAGAATCAGGTGGACTACCGCCGGTTGCCCAGGAGAGAGGATGCGGAGTTTTCACAGGTGGGGATTTTTTCTGAAGCCCGATGGCAGTGGTCCTCTGGCCAACGCTGGATCGCCGGCGCCAGGCTGGACGACTGGAAAGTACGCGACCTGCGCAAGGCGATTTCGCTGGCTGGGATGTCTTCGGTGGATAATCCCACCGCCGGTGTCACCCGCAAGGAACTGCTGCACAGTGGCTTTTTGCGCTACGAACACTCATGGCAAAACGCTCCCGCATCATCGACCACCGTGTTTGCGGGACTGGGCTACAGCGAGCGCTCGCCGGATTACTGGGAAATCTTCGTACGGGAAGCCGAGGACTCCTTCAGTGCCCTGGATATCAATGCAGAAAAAACCACCCAGTTGGATGTCGGCGTTATCTATGACGGCGAAAACGCCTCCGCCAGCCTCTCCATTTTTGCCAACGATATCCGCGACTATCTGATAGTCCAGACCGGTTACCGGAAACCAGCAATCCCCTCTGATAGCCACTCCATGTCATCCATGGGCGAATCAGTGCCCATGGGAGCCCCCATGGACACCACCCGCACCACCATGGTGGTGCGCAATATCCAGGCGCGTTCCTGGGGGCTGGAACTGGATGCCAGCTATCAACTGGCAGACAGCTGGCGCACCATCTTCACTCTCACATCAGTACGCGGAGCCAACGACAGCGACAACACCACCCTGGCACAACTGCCTCCCCTGGAAGCGCGCCTGGGTCTCTATTACGAGATCCCCCAATGGTCGGCAGGTTTTCTGTGGCGGGCCATCGCCAGCCAGGATCGCGTGGATATCGGCAAAGGCACTATTATCGGTCAGGATTTTGGCCCAACCGACTCTGCCGATGTCGTGTCGATCAATGCCGGGTGGCGCCCCAACACCAACCTGCTGCTTACCGCCGGCATCGACAACCTGCTGAATAAAAGCTACGCAGAACATGTCAGCCGCGCCGGCGCGGGGATTGCGAATTTTCCACAGTTAACCCGTGTCAATGAACCCGGCCGCACCCTGTGGCTCAAAGGTATTTACCGCCTTTAGGCTACCCGCACGCCCGCCAGTGCAACCACTGGCGGGCACCTATGCCGACACACCTAAAACCGGTAGGAGAAGTTGACGGTGAGTGTACGCAGGTGGCCCAAATCCACCCGGTGAACGGAGCCGATATTGTTATAGTTGTATTCAATAGAGGTATCAAAATCCCGCGTCCACATAAAGCGGTAACCGATTCCCAAATTCCAGAAACTGTCACTGCCGCTGGGGTTGAGCAGATGGATATAGCGGCCATCGTAATACCAGTTTTCCACAGGATAGAGCCAGTCCTTCTTCCTGTGGTACCAGTAGCCGTGCTTGCGGACATCGTTGAGGTCGATATCAGCATAGTTCCAGCCGACCATCCAGTAGAGGCACTGTACATAGCAATTCAGGGTAAAATCCACCTTGAAGTTCAGCCCTACCTGGTTGACCCTTATGTGGCTGTCGTCAAAGCGCGAACCGCGCAACTCCACCTGCCAGACACCCACTGCCGGGGTAATGCCCACGCTGGCATAAGCGAAAAAATCCCGGTTGTTATTGATCTGTAGTTCCCCATTGCCCAGACCGAGAGTCGCGATAACCCGGTACTCACCGGTGCGTATACCCTCGAAGGGATTATTCCACTCCAGGGCATTCACCGTGGCGGGCAGCAACAGGGCCAGGGCTCCCAAAGTTCTCTTCATCACAGTCGCCCTTGCACAGATCCCATCCATTGCCCGCCGGCCCACAAACCCTAGGCACTCGCCACATCGATAATGGCCCAGATACCACCGGCAAATGCCGGGTTTTCCCGCAGGGTATCCACCGCCTGTGGCCTGGGCACTGGCTGCCCGGCCAGGCGCAGGTCCTCCAGGCGCTGAAACATGGTTTCCGCCATTTTTTGCAAGGTGTCATCCAGAGTTTCAGCATGGCAGTGACAATGCGGCAGGTCCGGTGCTATGGCACCAAAGCCGGCATGTTCAATATTGTGGAGCACGACCGGATAGCGCATTGAAAAATACCCTTGTATATTCACTTTCCAAAGGGTAGACGGGTTTCAATTGCGGGGACACAATCTGGTAAGAAAATCCACAGGTTCGCCGCAGGGATACATTCCCCCGGGTGCTTACAGGCATCCGCTCACTTTCACCGCTCTATCGACTGCACAGATCCCCGGTAGAAAATGTTTACGCGCACAGGTCCTGCAAATACCTTTAAAAAACCTCCGGCGATGATAAATCATGGTCAACACAGGCTTTGGAAAGGCAATGGCCACACTGTTGGGCAGCTTGGTTTCCCGACGCTTTCCAATGACAGATGGCGGCAATCACCACCGTGTGCTCCCGCCAGCAGACGGTATGACAATCCCCCTCGCCTGCGTCCGTTGCATGATCGCACTCTCGCGTTTTGGGTCGCCGATGCACACCGGCAGGCACCATCCCCGTGCAGCGATCGGGGAGACAGCGGATTCACGGATTTGGGTATCGTCAGAGAGTGCAGAGCAGCCAGACCGCTGTTGGGACTTTTACCGGCACAACGGGGGGTTCGCGGTGGACACCCCGCCGCCAACGGGCGGGGCTGGGCAACCCTAGTGCACCGGGGGGTCGGTCACGAGCAAATCCCGCCAGTCGAAAGACGTATCGCCGATCACAAAGAAAAACGGGTTGAGCAGTGAGTCCTTGCGATTGTAGCGCAGCAGTCGGAACTGGTCGTCGACTACAACACCACCGGCGGCCTCGACCACTGCCTGGGCTGCGGCGGTATCCCACTCGCAAGTGGGCGCCAGTCGCGGGTAGAGGTCCGCGGCACCTTCTGCCACCAGGCACAATTTCAGGGAGCTGCCCATATTTTTACACTCGACAGTGCCCAGCCTGGACTCGATACGCTCCACCAGTTGATCTACAACACCGGCGCCATGGCTGCGGCTGGCCACCAGCGCCACGGGCTCACCGGACTCCAGGCGAGGCCTAAGCGAGCGCACATGGATTGCCACATCACCGGACGCCGTGCGCTTAAAGGCGCCAATGTCACTGCAACCAGCATAGGTGATCCCCAGAACCGGCACATGTACCACACCCATCACCGGCTTGCCATTTTCAACAAGGGCCACATTCACGGTAAATTCCCCAGTGCGGCGAATAAACTCCTTGGTACCGTCGAGAGGGTCGACAATCCAATAGCGTTGCCACTGGCTGCGCTCTGCAAAAGGGGGGATGGCCTGCTCCTCCGACAGTACCGGCACGCCTTCGCGGATCTGTGCCAGGGCCGGGGCCAGGACCTTATGTGCGGCCAGGTCTGCCGCTGTTACCGGTGAATCATCCGGCTTGGTGTCCACTTGCAGCTCGGCACTGCTGTGATAGATATCCAGGATTGCCGCACCAGCATCGGTGCAGATAGCAATCACCTGTTCCAATATCGCCTTGTCCATGCAAGCTCCTTACTCTGACTGCGCGCTATTATAGGCCTCAGGCGGAGAAAAGATCTTTAACGGACAGGTAGCGCTCGCCACTATCGTAACTGAACACCAATACGCGGCTGCCGGGAGCAAACTCCCCTTCGCGCCGTTTCAACGCGGCCAAGCTGGCGCCGGAGGAGATGCCCACAAAAATGCCCTCCTTTACAGCACACTGGCGTGTCAGTTCGAAGCTTTCCTCCTCACTCACCAGAATGGTGCCGTCGAGAACTTCGGTGTTGAGTACCTCCGGAATAAAGCCGGCACCAATTCCCTGCAAACGATGCAACCCCTTCTCACCCCCACTGATCACCGGGGATTTTTCCGGCTCCACCGCATACACCTGCAATTTGGGAAAGGCCATCTTCAGCACTTCGCCACAACCGGTGATATGCCCGCCGGTACCGACCCCAGTGATCAGATAGTCGAGCCCTTCGGGAAAATCCGCCAGAATTTCCCTGGCGGTGGTTTCCCGGTGTACCTGGGCATTGGCGCGATTACTAAACTGCTGGGGCATCCAGCTATTATCATGCTGCGCTCTGAGCGCTTCGGCCTGCTCAATAGCGCCACCCATGCCCCGTTCCCTGGGTGTAAGCACCAGCTCCGCACCCATCGCCTTCATCACCTGGCGGCGCTCCAGAGACATGGACTCCGGCATGGTGAGAATCAGGCGGTAGCCCTTTACCGCTGCCACCATCGCCAGGCCGATCCCGGTGTTGCCGGAGGTCGGCTCAATAATAATGCCACCGGGGCGCAGGGCACCGCGACGCTCCGCATCCTCGATCATGGCGAGGGCAATACGATCCTTGATACTGCTGCCCGGGTTAAAACGCTCCACTTTCATCCACACCTCGATATCGGGGCGGAACAGATGGTTGATTCTTACATGCGGGGTATTGCCAATGGTTTCGAGAATATTCGCTGCTTTCATCGATAAAGCTCTCCGTCAATTGGGTGTCCGCAGGCGAGCGGCCTGTCTGGACAAGGGTTTTCTGTTGGGGAATAGTAACCCAGGAGGGTAATTGACCGGGGCGCGCGGGCCAGAATCCAAACCTGGCGGTAAAGCAGACCAGCGCCCCGGACAACAGCACAAATGCGAGATAACAATCACAACCAGGGTATCACCATGCCATCCAAAGTTCTCCCCACCACCCCTGCGGCACAACCGCAGCACTTTTTGCCCGCCGCGTTTATCGGCACTGCTGCGCTTTTTATATTGCTGGAGGGCCTCGGTATCCAAGGACTGTGGATGGCCTCCCTCAAAGCTTTGCCCATCGCCATCCTGGGGGCCTTCGCCCTGCGCCAGCTGCGGGGACCTACCCGCGCCCTGACCCTGGCGGCACTGGCGTTCTCGGCACTCGGTGATGTCCTGCTGGAGATGGATTTTCCCAACCAGTTTATTGCTGGACTCGGTGCCTTTTTGCTGGCTCAGCTGATTTATGCCGGCAACTTCCTGCGCAGCGCCGACTTTCGCAACCGGCGCAGTCTGTTGCGTGCCGTCCCTGTACTGGTCGCCGCATTCCTGCTGGCACGCCTGATCCTTCCCGCAAGTGCGGATCTGGCGCCGGCAGTGCTGTTGTACCTGCTGGCCATCGTGGTTATGGCACTGGGGGCCGCTGCCCACCGTGGGGATTCCGCCCTGCTTTTTGGCGGAGCCGTCACCTTTATGGTGTCCGATACCCTGATTGCACTGAACAGGTTTATTGCCCCCATGCCCTTTGCCGATACAGCGATTATGCTCACCTATTACAGTGCACAATTTTTCATCCTGTACGGCATCCGCCGCACCCAGGCATAATGTAACCCTTGGCAGACAGGGACAGCGAAGGACAACGACACCTTGGCTTCCCATACCTACCGCTGATAGTAGATAGGCTTCATGCTCGACTGGCGAAGTATCGATACCGTATTGCTGGATATGGACGGCACCCTGCTGGATTTACACTACGACAACCACTTCTGGTTCGACCACCTGCCCAAGCGCTATGCGCAGGTGCACGGTCTGGATTTACAGCGCGCGAGATACCAACTACAGCGGGAAATCGACGCGCGCCGCGGCACCCTAGAGTGGTACTGCCTGGATTTCTGGGCCAAGACTCTGGAGCTCGACATCCTGGCAATTCTGCGCGAGATCGAAGAGCGCATTGCCCTGCGCCCCCATACAGAAGCCTTTCTGCACTGCCTGCAGCAGTTGCACAAGCCCACCTTTCTGGTCACCAACGCCCACCGCCAGGGCCTCAGCCACAAGCTGGAAATTACCGGCATTGGCAGCTGGTTTGACGGCATCATCTCCTCCCACGACTACGGGTACGCCAAAGAGAGCAGCCGCTTCTGGCATACACTGCACAGAGCCCTGGACTTCGATCCACTGCGTACCCTGCTTGTGGATGATAACCAGAGTGTGCTGGCTGCCGCGCAGGCCTACGGTATCGCTCACTTGTTGTGTATCCGCCAGCCCGACAGCCGCAGACCCAGTCGGGAAATTACCGATTTTGAAGCCATTCACCACTTTGACGAGATTATGGCGGTGAGGCACAGCGCACAGCCCCGACAGCCAAAGTGCACGAAATACTGAACCTTCAAGCATACACTGCGATGGAAAAACTCCGCATCGACAAGTGGCTCTGGGCCGCGCGTTTTTTCAAGACACGCACTCTTGCCAAACAGGCCATTGAAGGCGGCAAGATCCACATCGGTGGCCAGCGAGTCAAGGCCAGCAGGGAAATTACCGTCGGCACCAGCCTGAGTATTCGTCAGGGTTGGGACCTGGTTGAAGTCGCCGTGACCGCCCTCTGCGACCGGCGTCGCGACGCTGAATTCGCCCGCACGCTGTACCGGGAAACCGAGCACAGCATCGCTCGACGCGGGCGGGAGCGCGCTGAACGCCAGGCCGCCAACGCGGATGTCCAGCGCCAGCGCCCCAATAAAAAACAGCGCCGCCAAATCCACCGTTTCCTGCGGGAGCAGGAATAGGTGCGGACAAACAAATTAGTGAAAATTCCGCCACCGCCCCCGATTGTTGCTACACTGGCCCCACTCAACCTGTTAGAAAACAGCCATGATGAAACAACTGATCGCCATCTCTCTGCTGATTCTGTCCGGCGTGCAGCCTGCAGCAGCCGACAGCCGCGAACACGAGCAGCTCAAACGTTCAATCATCAAAATCTACACCACGGCCGCTGCGCCGGATTACTTCAACCCCTGGGCCCTGCTCAACCCCAAGCAACTGTCCGGGTCCGGTGCGGTGATCCGCAACCAGCAGATCCTCACCAATGCCCACGTCGTAGCCAATGGCAGTTTTATACAAGTGCAGCGCCACGGTGACGCGAAGAAATACCGCGCTCGCGTGAAATTCGTCTCCCACGATGCAGACCTGGCCCTGCTCACCGTAGACAATGAGCATTTCTTTGCGGATACCCGCCCCCTGGCGCTGGGCAAATTGCCCGACCTGCAAGAGGAAGTCACAGTCTATGGCTATCCCATCGGCGGCAAATCCCTGTCCATCACTCGCGGCGTCCTGTCACGGGTAGAGCACCAGTACTACGCCCACGCAGAGAGTTACCTGATGGCCGGGCAAATAGACGCCGCGATCAATCCCGGTAACAGTGGCGGCCCGGTGATTTCCAACGGGCACATCGTCGGTGTGGCCATGCAAACCAACCAGAGTGCGGAAAACCTCGGCTACTTTGTACCGCCCAGTGTGATCACCCATGTCCTCGAAGACGCAGAAGATGGCATACACCAGGGTTTTCCTGAACTGGGCGCGGTGACACAGAGCCTGGAAAGCCCATCCATGAAAAAGGCCGCCGGTCTCAGTGAGGCTCAGGATGGCGCCATGATTGTGAAGGTATTCAGCGACTCCCCCGCAGCCAGGGTTTTCCGGCCCGGCGATGTATTGCTGGAAGTGGATGGCTTCAAGGTAGCCGAGGATCGCACCGTAGAGTGGCGTGAAAACCAACGCACTAACTACCATTACGCCGTGGACCGCCACCATGTGGGTGATCGCTTGCCGGTGCGTTTCTCCCGTAACGGCGAGGAGAAAACCGCCCGGGTTACCCTGGCCGCAGCGCCGCCCTCACGGGCACTGGTGTTGGGGGAACAGTTTGACCAGCAGCCGCGCTACTACATTTACGGCGGCGTAGTATTTGTGCCCCTCAATATGAACCTGATCAAGCGCTGGGGCAACAACTGGCATTCCAAGGCTCCTATTGACTACCTGTATGCGCGCAATCAGTGGAGTGAGGAGGGCCGCCGCGAATTGGTCGTGGCCCTGAAAGTGCTGCCGGCCAACGTCAACCTCGGCTATCACGACTGGAAAAACTGGATTATTGATTCGGTGAATGGCCACAGTGTCGAGGACTTCGATGGATTTGCCCAACTGATGGAGACCAACAAAGCCGATTTTATCGAACTGCGCGACCGCTCGGGCTACCGAATGGTGCTGGATGCCGCTGAAGCCCGGGAACAGGAACCCCTGATTCTGCAGACCTACCAAATTCCCCAGCGCCACTCGCGGGGGTTATTCAGCCAGTTGGCCAACAAGGTAGAATAAGGCTCCAAGCCTGTGAATCCGCAAGGCACCATGAACACTGCGCAATGGGGCATGGCCTGCGCCAGCCTGCTGCTGGCCATGGGTGCCGCTGCCGGTGAACTGTATCGCTGGGTCGACGAGGATGGCCGTGTGTATTTTAGCGACCAGCCACCAGTGGAGACACAGGCTCAGGATATCTCCGACAAACTCGAGCCCATCAACTCCATCGACGGCACCAGGACTCAGAGATCTGCCGAGGGCCGCCGGCCCCATGATATTGAGCGCGAGTACACACAGCGCCGACAGCAGCAACAGCAAGCGCGGCAGCGTGCACTCAAGCGTTTCTGCCAGCAGGCGCGCCAGCGCCTGAATGCCCTCAACGGGCGCGTGGCCTTTATCGATGAAAACGGTCGAGAAGTGCGCTACAGCGAGCGCGAACGCCAGCAAATGGCACAGAAACTCAGCCATGAGATCACGCACCGCTGCGACTAGAACCCGGAGGGTACACCCTCCACTCCTATCCGGCGTCTACCATTCAAGCAGGCCCGCCGCTAAAATCCCTCGGTTTTATACCGAGGCACTCGACCTATGTCCGACCAACTGGAGCGCTTTATCTTCTCCCAACACGATATTCGCGGGCAGGTGGTGACCCTTTCTGAGGCCTACCGAGCGGTACTGGAAAACAACCCCCTGCCGGCGCCGGTGGCAGGCCTGTTGGGGGAATTTCTCGCAGCCGCCTGCCTGCTCTCCACCACCCTGAAATTTGAGGGCTTGCTGAGCCTGCAGGCCCGCGGCAAGGGGCGAGTTTCACTGATCATGGCGGAGTGCACCCATCACAGCGATCTGCGCGGCATAGCGCGCATCACTGAGGGTGCACAGATCGGCGGTCAGGCCGACCTGCGGGAACTGATCGGTGCGCACAGCGCCCTGACCATAACTCTGGAACCCAAGCGTGGTGAGTGCTACCAGGGCGTGGTGCCCGTAGAGCAAGGGGATCTGGCCGGATGCCTGCAAGACTACTTCACCCAGTCGGAGCAACTGGACACGCGCTTCTGGCTGGAATGCGACGGAAACCAAGCAGGTGGTATTATGCTACAGGTACTGCCAGGTAATAATGCCGCCTCCGCCGAGGAGAACCGTGACGCTTGGGAAACCGCCCAGCATCTGGCCGACTCCGTGACTGCCCGTGAACTGTACACGCTCCCACACCGCGAACTGATCCACCGCCTGTTCCACCAATTAAAGCCCGCGAGCCTGGGCACGGACACAATTCGCTTCAAATGCAGCTGCTCACGGGAACGCAGCGCCCGGGCACTGGTATCTCTGGGCGCCGGGGATCTGTACAAGCTGTTGGATGAGCAGAACGGAGAAATTGTTACAAATTGTCAGTTTTGCAATGCCCGCTACCATTTTGACCGAGACCAGATCGAAGTGCTGCTCAATGCGCCACCCCATACCCTGCACTGAACGGGCCGGCCTTTACAGGAAGGCCACCCACAATGGGGTGGCATGTGCTGCAAGCGCGCCATCAAAATTCAAAAAACAAATAATGGGCAAGAAACTCATAAATAACAAGAATAGAAAGTGCTCATTTTTAGACAACAGCACCGCGAATCCGCAGAAAATACTGGCATTTGCTACCCGCCTATTTTGAATTTTGCCATAATGCGCCCCCCAAATTTTGCCTGGCTGTCCAAAATTCCTGGCGGCCCTTGTTTTTTAGTCTCCAACTTTCATGGGTAATCGACGCATGGCACAGATCGACGACACCGCGCTGGTTTTCAAGAACCTTTCGCCAGCACAACTGGTAGAGCAGGCTCTGACACGCGGCGAGGGCAAGCTATCCGACACAGGCGCACTGGTCACTGAAACCGGCACCCGCACCGGTCGCTCACCGGCGGACCGCTTTGTGGTGGAAGAGCCCTCCACTGCCGAGAGCATCGCCTGGGGCAATATCAACCGCCCTTTCCCTCAGGACAAATTCGACGCCCTCTGGGATCGTGTAGAGGCATTTGTTGCCGGCGGCAGCAGCTTTGTACAGCAGTTGCATGTGGGCCAGGACGAGGACCACTATCTGCCGGTTGTGGTCACCACCCAGACCGCCTGGCACAACCTGTTCGGCCGCAATATGTTTATCCGTACGCAGAAGTACAACCCCAAAGGCAAGGAAGAGTGGCTCATCCTGCACGCCCCCCATTTTTCCTGCGACCCCGAGCGCGACGGTACCAACTCAGAGGGCTGCGTGATCATCAACTTCGGTCAGCGCAAAGTGCTGCTGGCGGGCATGCGTTACGCAGGTGAAATGAAGAAAGCCATGTTTTCCGTACAGAATTTCCTGTTGCCGGAAAAAGACGTGATGCCCATGCACTGCGCCGCCAATGTGGGCAAAAACGGTGATACCTGCCTGTTCTTCGGTCTGTCCGGTACCGGCAAAACCACACTCTCCGCCGATCCGGCGCGCTACCTGATCGGCGACGATGAACACGGCTGGGCCAAGGGCGCCGTCTTCAATATGGAGGGAGGCTGCTACGCCAAGACTATCGACCTGAGCCGCAAAAACGAACCGGTCATCTGGAATGCCATCCGCTTCGGCGCCATTGTTGAGAATGTGGTCACCAACACGTCTGGCACCGCTGATTACAGCGACACCAGCCTTACTGAAAACGGCCGCTGTTCCTATCCGTTGGAGCATGTGGAAATGCGCCAGCTGGAAAACCGCGCCGGCGAGCCAGAGAATGTGATCTTCCTGACCTGCGATGTATCCGGCGTGCTGCCCCCTGTCGCTATCCTGTCCAAAGAGGCAGCGGCCTACCATTTCCTGTCCGGTTACACCGCTCGCGTCGGCTCTACCGAACTCGGTGCGGAAGCCGGGATCCACCCGACATTCTCCACCTGCTTTGGCGCCCCCTTTATGCCGCGCCCGCCGCGGGAATATGCCGATCTGTTGATGAAGCGCATCGAGGATTCCGGCGCCAGAGTATACCTGGTGAATACTGGTTGGACCGGCGGTTCTGGTGACAATGGTAAACGCTTCCCAATCCCCGTAACCCGTGCCGTCGTGGCCGCTATCCAGAGCGGTGCACTGGAAGGTGTCGCCACCGAGCACCTGGATATCCTGAATCTGGATATTCCGCTGGAAGTATCCGGTGTGGACAACGCCTACCTGAACCCACGCAAAGCCTGGGACGACTGGGCGGCCTACGACGACCAGGCGGGTAAACTGGCTCGGCTGTTCGCCGAAAACATCGAGAAATTCAGTGTCAGTGAGGAAGTCAAAAACGCCGGCCCCAAAGCCTGATCCCTCACCCTTAGGACCCCTCCAAACCACTGAGTGCGCAACACAGCCCCTGACTGCAAGGTCCGGGGCTTTTTTTGCCTGCCCCAATACCCCGGGTTGTTGAATTTTACGGCTATAGTGAGTAAAGAGGCGCCGAAGAGACGGGCGCCATTACCACTGACTCTGCCCCCTGGCACCGGAGCAGACACCAACTCCATGTCTACTGACAATGCTGTAACCCGTGTAAGGGCAACCTATCCATACCAGTCTCCGGGAAGACGGGTACACCCCGCAGTAGTGGGCTGCCTGAGTCTGGTGTTGGCCGCGGTTCTACTGGCCCTGTGGCTGTTCTTATATTTGAAATCCCAGGAGAAACCCTATGAACAGCTGAAAGGGCACCGTATCGCCACCTTGAAAAGCTTCAACAGCTTTCTGCAGAGCGGCAATAACCGGGAGCGGGTGAATGCCCTGGAGCATTTCCTCGCAACCCATGGCGTTGGCGATATTACCCCGATACACAATCTGTTGCGCCAGGGCAGTGGCTGGCTCGAGCTCAGGGAGCCGCCCTACGCCATACCCCCGCGGGAACAATGGCACAATATAGTGGGTACCCTGGCGCTGCTGCGAGACAAAGTGCAGCCTCTGATCGGCCCGGTGCACGTGATATCTGCCTTTCGCACCGATGACTACAATCGCAAACTGGAACACAGCGACAAAGCCCGACACCGGAACTTTTGCGGCCTCGACCTGATACCGAAATCCCATATCGGCCACCGTGAACTGGTGGAAGAGTTACGTACCCTGCACGCGCAGCTCGGGCCGGAAAGCCTTTTCGGTCTGGGCCTCGGTGACGGTATACGTTTTCATATCGACACCTGTGGCTACCGTATCTGGTAACTGGTGAGCGCCCTCCATGAATTTCCAAGAAAATAAGGACCGCAATCCGATTAATCGTCAGAGCCGGCGGCGCCGGATCATTCTCACCGGCGCCATTCTGATTGTCGTCACTATTATCCTGTTGTTTGCCACTTTTGACAGAATGCGCGAACTGGGAGATCGGGTGATCAACCCCATAGACCTACTGCCGCTACTTGAAATCCCGAATGTGTACGATATTCAGGGTTATCCAGCAGCCTCAGAAAGGGCCTTCACCCGCTTCCTCAAGCAGGACAACAATCGGCATCTGTTTTCCAGGCTGAAAGTTTTTCTGCAGGCAAATCAGGTACACAAGGTCGTATCGCCATTTGAGCTGTTGCGCCAGGGCAGTGACTGGCGGGATTTGAACGAACCCCCCTTCGCCATCCCTCCGGAGGAATACTGGAAAACCGTAGTGGATACCCTGAAAGTCATCCGGCAGGAAATAGTACCGCGTATCGGCCCGGTGACTGTACTGTCCGGATGGCGCACCGCCAGCTACAACCGCAAGGCGGGCGGTTCAAAGGGCAGTAAACACCTGCTCTTCTGCGGTCTGGATGTAGTCCCACAGAAAAATTTCTCGCGAGAGCAACTGGTGCCGGTACTCAGGGATATCCACCGGCGCAATGGCCGACCGTGGAAGATGGGCCTTGGCATCTATAAGAGCATCCGTTTTCACGTGGATACCTGTGGTTACAGACGCTGGTAAATCCCTCCCGCTTTTGATTATATAGAATACAAATCAGGCCCTGTAACCACAGGGCAACCACACAGGCTGAGGGATTTCCGGTGCAGGAAAAGCTCGAAAAACGTTCATTCATCTTGTCTTTGCTATTGGTGACAGTGGCTTTTCTGCTGCTTGTGAAACCCTTTTTCACACCGATTTTCTGGGCCTGCGCCATTGCCCTGATTTTTTATCCGGTGTACCGCTACCTGATGAGGCGTTTTCCCAATTCCCCCAATGCCATGGCATTGTTGACTCTGCTGATGTGTGTCGTCCTGCTGGTAATACCGGTGCTTGTGGTGGCCACCTCATTTATCAACGAGGCGGTTAGCCTGTACCAAAAGGTACAGGAAGGGCAGATTGATATCTCCAAATCCCTAGAGCAGATCCGCAGTGCCTTCCCGAGGCTGAACACCACACTCGAGAGCATCGGTGTGGATATCGAAGTGGCCAAACAGCGTTTGCTTGGCGGCATTATGAATGCCGGCAGCATCGTCGCCAAAAATGCTATTGAAGTGGGACAAAACACCGTCAACTTTTTTGTCATGCTGGGGTTAATGCTCTACTTGACCTTCTTCTTAATTCGCGATGGCGAAAGGCTGGTCAATCTGATTATCCACGCGCTGCCCCTGGGCGATGCGCGCGAACACCTGTTACTGGCCAAGTTCGCCGAAGTCACACGCGCTACAATCAAAGGGAATCTGGTTGTCGCCGTCACCCAGGGCACACTGGGTGGCATTATTTTCTGGGTACTCGGTCTCCCTGCACCTTTGTTGTGGGGTGTATTGATGACCCTGCTATCCCTGTTGCCGGCTGTTGGCGCTGCTCTTATCTGGTTTCCGGCGGCCATCTATCTTTATGCCATTGGCGAGCCGGTAAAAGCTACCATATTGCTCGCCTATGGACTCACCGTTATCAGCCTGGTGGACAATCTGCTGCGCCCGATTCTTGTGGGGCGGGATACCAAGCTTCCGGACTATCTCGTACTGTTCTCAACAGTGGGTGGCCTGTTTATGTTTGGCATCAGTGGCTTTGCCATAGGCCCGCTACTCGCGGCACTGTTTCTCGCCTTCTGGGAGATCTTTATGCGGGAGTTTGTCCACCCAGAAGAGTTTTTGGAACAGCCAAAACCGAAAGCCGATTAGTGTTTCACCGGGGCGTATCACCTTTACGTATTGGCATCCAGGGATGGCGTTGCTGCGCAAATTCTCCCTGGGAGAAGCCCTTGTATTGCCAGGTGGGGGCACCCTGAGCACTACAGAGCAATCGACGCCCTTCAAACCGTCTTCATCGGAGAATTTTTTCCGCCCTCTAAAAACAATGTAACGGTATGCACCCGTCTGTCGCTCAAGCGCTCGCACGGATCTGCCGTGAGTATCAGTGCCCACAATTCGACGTTAACCCGGTAAAAATCAGCCCGCGATCCCTTGCTCCATCAACAAGTGGACGACTGCGCATTCATTTTCATGTGCTGCACTGAAATGAACCCCTACATCGACAAACAGGGCTCTCATCTATCGCTAATTTCTTACCAAAGTCAGGGCACTACAAGCTGACTCAAAAACAATTTTAGAATATAAAGACTGCGCGCTAGACAGAAACCCCGTATCACAAGCTTCCTGGTAAGGATCGTGTGAGTAGTATCAAGCCATCCTGCTCTTTTGCGGATAGAAATCTGTGGTCTTGCAAAAAGTTCTGTGCATATCCGTTTTCTATCCCTCAAAGAAACAACCTATTCCATTTCCTATTTTGACCATCCCTCCCAGCCATCTGACGCTGTTGTCCGGAGCAAACGCCGACCAGAAAGGAAGCAAGAGAGACAAAAAGGGGCGCATAGCGCCCTTATACCGATAGAGCACCACTTCCCCAGTTAGGGTCGGCATCCGGCTGTGCTGCCCGGTATTTGGAAGGCCCTAGTCTGTGGCACCCCCTAGGGTACGGCATCGATTGCAGCATTGGCATCAATAATGCCTGCACCACAGCCACCGGTACAGGGGCCGGGCAGGGGGCGGGCGGTGAGCTGCAGGATATTTTCGACCTGCACTGGTGTGAGGCCACCATTCTTAGCGTACATAAGCGCAGCAGTACCGGATACATGGGGTGCCGCCATAGAGGTGCCCTGATAGTACACATAGTTCTCATTGCCTGGGCTGGTCTGACCGTCGTTCAGGGTTGAAGCGACTCCATGGGTAGGATTGAAAACCACATCCCCCCCTGGCGCACTGACATCTACGGCGGCACCAAAGTTAGAGTAGTAAGCGCGGGCTCCAAATCGCTCGGTCGCAGCAACGGCTATCACATTGGCACAGTTTGCCGGTCGAAAACCAGATGCATTCGCATTGCTGTTGCCCACACTGACTACCACGGTGGTGCCATTGGCCACGGCTGTATTGATGGCGCTTTGATAGGTGGAACCGCAAGCGCCGCCGCCCCCAAGGCTCATATTGATCACTTGGGCGGGGTTGGCATTAGCCGGTACACCACTTACACTGCCACCAGATGCCCAGACAATACCGTCGGCAATATCCGAGAGAAAACCACCGCACTTGCCCAGTACCCGCACCGGAACCACTTCTGCATCGAAGGCGACACCAGCCACACCCTGATTGTTGTTGGTCACAGCGGCGATGGTGCCGGAAACATGGGTACCATGCCAACTGCTGGGCCGAAATTGCGGCGGATTAAAAGGACCGCACTCGTTGGCGTTCACCCAATCCCCCGGGTCGCTGGCATCTGGATCACGCCCGTTGCCATCATTGGCCACAAAAACATCACTGATAAAATCGTAGCCTGGCAATATATTGGCGTGGAGGTCTGAGTGGAAGACATAACCGGTATCCAGCACAGCTACGGTGACACCGGCCCCCGTTTGTTTATCCCACGCTGGAGGAAGGTTGATACCGCCGACGGCCTCGAAGTAATGCCACTGCACATTGTAAAAAGTGTCATTCGGTATAAATTGTGGCTGCATCAGTACATCCTCTTCAACAGCAAGGACATTTGGATCCGCCTCCAATGTCAATTCCAGCTTTTTTAACTGGCCCGGCGTCATGCGCTTATTCAGCCGGTATACTTGGCGGTCCGCCAATGCCAAACTGCGCACGTATGTCATTCCATGGCCGCCCCGCTGTGCGAGCGCAGCCGCCTGGCCGGCCCAGTCACGAACCTTGGTGTCTTTATATTGCACAATGATACGCTGCGGCATATTGGAAAAATCGGTGCCCTCATCACGCTCAACCGCATAAGCACTATAAGAAAGAAGGCCGGTTGCCACTGCAGCCATCGTCAAACCAGCCCTGAGAGACTTCTTAGAGAGAATATTCATTATTTTCTTCTCCATGATCCATATTCTTATATGGAAAGATTTATGTTGAAGCGCGCTCTCCTGTAATGAACGCGACCAACATTTTTAGGATATTTGCACTAACTTAAATATCTTATTCAATATGACAATTCGACATTTGTGCAAAAAAGGCAAAATCACGCTGCAAACTTTTTGCCTGCGAAAACTTTAATGCATTTTAAGGAGGGATTAATTAGAGATAGTTCTCGTTTACTGAATGAATTTGCAGTCTTCAATTCCGAATAAAATCAACGCTCCCATCTTGAATACTGAATTACTGATTACATCCTTGGTTATCTTGTTAATAACCAGTCAGTTCTGACCAACTATCAATTTCAGGAGGTTCAAAAAACCAAGCATTCACTGTATTCAGGGGCGTTTACCAAAAATCCGGTTCACCATGTCAGCACCTATAGCGAAACGCGATAATCACCAAATCGGAAAATATGAAAAAATGCTGATAAAAAACCCTCCGATTGATAAAATTGACGGCAACCTATATATATCCCTGTTCAGACATATGGCGCACAACCAAACTCCAAGCTGCTTACTTGCCAATTACTGTAGAAAAACCAACCACTCTCTCTGTGTATCATCGACGGCAGAAAACCCGCTGCACAGATAAACTGAGACCGATTGCTGTCAGTTTAACAAGTTGCCGGTTGTTTTCAGAATGGGAACTGGCAAGAGGTTTCACATGGTCAGAATTGACAGAAAACACAGAAAAAAGCGATCAGCATGCTTGAGTACAATCAACTTCTTCACTTTCAACCGAGTAGGCCTCAGGCACCCCTTTTCATGATTGTCGGATAAACCAAACGATTTGCGCTGCCGGGGACACCCTTTACCAGAGTTACCAGTATCAGTAACAGGTTTGGACCGCAGTAAACTGCCCGGCTATTTCAGTTGGAAAAGTTGCTGAATACTGGAGAAATCCAGTTCTCCACTCCCTGCCAGGTTATGTATCCCGTACAGGTTGCGAGCCAGTGAACCCAGTGGTGTATAGCTTTTACTATCGGTTGCAGCACGCTGTGCCAGGCCCAGGTCCTTGCACATCAATTTCACCATAAACCCTCCCGCATACTGATTACTTGCGGGTACATTTTCCATCACCCCCGGATAGGGATTATAGGTTTGCAGAGACCAATTGGCCCCGGAGCTTTTTGATATAATCTCTGTGAGCACTTTGGGGTCCAGTCCGTTGTCCACCCCCAGTTGCAGGGCCTCAGCTGTGCCGATCATATGGATAGCCAGGAGCATGTTGTTGCAGATCTTGGCAGTCTGACCAGACCCGGCGGGGCCCGCATGGAAAATATTGACTCCCATATGCCGAAGGATTTCCCGCGCCCGCTCCACATCATGACTGTCACCACCACACATAAAACTCAATGTACCGGCCACGGCCCCGGCAACGCCACCGGATACGGGCGCCTCTATGGCGTGAAGCCCCTTGTCTCTGGCTGCAGCCAGAAGGTGCCTGGCACTGGTGGCAGAAATAGTGGAACAATCGATCACCAGGGTATCCGGTGCGATCTGGTCCAGTAATTTTTCCTCATGGAGATACAGGGACTCCACCGCGGCACTGTGAGGCAGCATACTGACAATAAAGTCTGCACCCACCACAGCCTGGTGCGGGGTGGTACATACCTCCACACCTCGACTACCCGCGCTGTCGAGCGAGGCGCCGACCGGATCGTATCCCTTGACCTGAAATCCCGCTTTCAGCAGGTTGTAGGACATGGGAGCGCCCATGTGCCCAAGTCCAAAGAAAGCAACTGTCTTTGTCATTGCACTCTCCGAATGTCAGTGCCCGGTTGGCTTCCCGGCAGGTGACTATTTGAGGTTTATTGTCATGTTTGCGTGCTGTGCATGTTCGATATCTGAATCAAACCAGCGCGCCGTTACTGTCTTGGTTTCTGTGTAAAAGCGCACTGCCTGCTTGCCGTAGGCATGCAGGTCGCCATAAAAGGAAGCGCGCCAGCCAGTGAAGCTGAAAAATGGCAAGGGTACCGGAATAGGTACATTAATCCCCACTTGGCCCACCAAAATTTCATGCTGGTACTTGCGCGCGGCGGCGCCACTGGCGGTAAATATGGATGTGCCATTGCCATAGGGGCATTGATTTACGAGGTCAATCGCATCCTCCAGAGTGTCCGCATTGACAAGACATAGAACGGGGCCGAAGATTTCGTCGGTGTAAATGGACATCTCCGGAGTGACATCGGCGAACAGGGTCGGCCTCACCCAGTTGCCATCGGGATATCCATCCACGGATACAACGGAGCCGTCCAACATACAATCGGCGCCCTCTGCCTTGCCCCTGGCGATATATTCCAGTACCCGCTCCCGCGCCGCGGCGGAAATCATTGGTCCGTAGTCAGATTGCGGATTCTTCCAATGACCGGGCTGCACCTTGGCCATACCATCGCGGATTTCACTTTTCCACTGTTGTGCCTCACCAACCAAAACGGCTACGGATATCGCCATACAGCGCTGCCCCGCTGCACCAACCGAAGAACCAACTAGATGGTGGATTGCAGCGCTCCTGTTGGCATCGGGCATCACCACCATATGGTTCTTGGCGCCGGCAAATGCCTGTACCCGCTTTAGGTACTCGGTACCGGTCTGATAAATATGCCGAGCTACAGGCACCGATCCCACAAAGGAAATCGCCCGGATATCCGGTGCCTTGAGCAGGAAATCCACCTGTTCCCCACCACCATGCACCACCTGCAATAGTCCTTTGGGCGCCCCCGCTTCTTCAAACAGTGCTGCAAGCTTGCAAGGCGTGACCGGGTCCTGCTCCGATGGTTTGAGGACAAAACTATTGCCACAGGCAATGGCCATGGGAAACATCCACAGCGGAATCATTGCGGGAAAGTTAAATGGCGTGATGCCGGCACATACACCCAACGGCTGCAGGTAGGAGTAACAGTCGACAGCATTTGCGACGTTTTCCACCGTTTCCCCCATCATCAGGCTGGCGACATTCGCCGCCTGTTCTACAACTTCAATACCGCGCCAGATGTCACCTTTGGCATCCTCAATAGTCTTGCCGGTCTCCTCGCAGAGAATTTCCGCCAGGCTTTGCTGGTGCTCCTTGAGGAGGGCCTGGTATTTGAGCATGACGCGCGCGCGGGTAGGTATGGGTGTGTCCCGCCATGTTAAAAATGCGTCCCGGGCAGAGGTGACGGCGTTTTGCAGCTCTTCGTGGGAGGCACAGGGCACCTGGGTCAGGACCTCCCCGGTGGCGGGATTGGTTACATCCAGCCAATGGTCGCTCTTGGATTGTATCCATTCACCGTTAATAAAGAGGGGGAGTCTGGGGGGGATGGACGTATTCATAGTAATTGTTGTGCTTGTTCTGGCTGAAATTCCCCAACCGTTTGGGTTATTTTTGTGGTAACCAAAGCGGTGCTTCAGGATTGATTGGGTGGTCCGCGGAAAATACTAGCACAATTGCACCGGACGGCTTAAATTACAGGAACCAATGACAACGACTCTCCGGCTCAAGTTCATCGGACTGAGATTTGATTACTTGCCGAAAAAATGGCATTCCCCGGAAATGTGAGCAGAAAAACAGGCATCAGTGGACTCTCCATCCAACTACCCCCAACAAGTGATTATCGAGTTCACTCGGTGGTGTAGCCCTGCGGATTCCGGGATTGCCAGCGCCAGGCATCCTCAACCATTCTCTGCAAACCATACTCGGCTTTCCACCCCAGTTCTCTCTCGGCCAGGGCTGGATCAGCGTAGCACTGTGCGATATCGCCGGGCCTGCGCGGTACAATGGTATAGGGAATCTCCCTGCCACTTGCAATTTCAAATGCACGTACAACTTCCAGTACTGAACACCCCCGACCCGTCCCAAGGTTATGGGTATAGCAGACGGCGTTTCCTGTCTTCTGCAGCAACAGTTTCAGTGCGGCCAGATGACCGCGGACCAAGTCAACCACATGGATATAGTCTCTCACGCCAGTACCATCTGCCGTATCGTAATCATTGCCAAATATCCGCAGATAGGGGCGGCGACCGACTGCCACCTGAGACACATAAGGCAATAAATTATTGGGGATGCCCCGTGGGTCTTCACCAATCATGCCACTTTTATGGGCGCCGATGGGATTAAAATAGCGCAGCAGGCTCACCTTCCAGTGACTTTCAGGAGCAGCGCAGATATCCCGAAGTATACCCTCCACCATCAGCTTGCTGGCTCCATAGGGATTGGTGGCCCCGGTAGGAAAATCCTCCCGGATCGGCACAATCTCTGGATCACCATACACGGTAGCCGAGGAGCTGCAGACCAGGCAGTTTACGCCGAATTCTTCCATCAACTCAATCAGGACCAGCGCACCGACCAGGTTGGTTTGATAGTAACGCAGGGGTTTGGTAACAGATTCACCGACAGCTTTCAGCCCGGCAAAATGCATTACCGCAACAATTTCATATTCACAAAAGACCCGACGTAATCCCTGTTGATCGCCGATATTCAGGGGGTAAAAAGGCACCGTCCTGCCAGTGATAGAAGCCACCCTGTGCAGGGACTCTTCACAGCTGTTGGACAAATTGTCCACTACAACCGGCTGAAAACCTGCATTCAGTAATTCAATGCAGGTATGGCTACCAATATAACCCGCTCCGCCAGTCACCAGAATTGCCATAATGACACGCTCAAATTTGTTTATCCTGCCAAAAAGCAGATGGCAAAAGGTAAAATGCCGCTATTTTCAACCTATAAAGATGCTATTCCAGTATCGCAATAAGACGGAAAGCTATGCTGGAAAAGCAGGGGTTATTTAACATTCTGTAGCAAAGAGGAAGCCTGGTCACCCCAACGCACTGATCACAGGGTGAACAACACGGCACGGGAGATACCGTGGGTCGATGCCAGCCTTTGCCGTACAGGTAACATGCAGTTGTTGCGAAGGGCGGCGATTTTAACCGCGTTTCACGCCAAATACACCTCCGCGAAGGCAAAAAGTGTGCTACAGCCACCCATACAGATCGCCCCGGATGGACAGGTCGCGCTGCCACGGAGTAACCGGTGCACTGATTCCGAACGATAAGCCGGATACGGTGTTTCCCGGTAAACTACAGGGAGGTAAATATCGTGACAATTTTCAACCACTATCTGGAGAGATACGAGTCTATCCAGAACGAAGAACTCAGCATTCAGGAATACCTGGAGCTATGTAAAACGGATCGCGGCGCCTACGCCTCCCCCGCCGAGAGAATGCTCATGGCGATCGGCGATGCAGAACTGATCGACACCTCTCACGATCCCCGCCTGTCCAGAATATTCTGTAACAAGGTAATCAAGCGCTACAAGGCCTTTAGCGGATTCTTCGGTATGGAAGAGGCGATTGAACAAATCGTCTCCTTCTTTCGACATGCCGCCCAAGGACTGGAGGAGAAAAAGCAAATTCTGTACCTGTTGGGCCCAGTAGGTGGCGGCAAATCCTCTCTGGCCGAACGCCTCAAGGCACTCATGGAACAAGTGCCGATTTACGCAATAAAGGGCTCACCTGTTTTCGAATCACCCTTGAGCCTTTTTTCACCGGGGGAGGATGGACGCATTCTGGAGGAGGATTACGGCATTGCCAGGCGTTATGTCAATACCATCATGTCACCCTGGGCGGTCAAGCGGCTACACGAATTCAACGGGGACATCAGCAAGTTCCGTGTAGTGAAGATTCATCCCTCCATCCTCGATCAGATAGCGATCTCCAAGACGGAACCCGGCGATGAAAATAATCAGGATATTTCCTCTCTGGTTGGCAAGATAGATATTCGAAAACTGGAAGAATTCCCGCAAAACGATCCCGATGCCTACAGTTTTTCCGGCAGTCTGTGTCGTGCCAATCAAGGATTGATGGAATTCGTGGAAATGTTTAAAGCTCCTATCAAGGTGCTGCATCCACTACTGACAGCCACCCAAGAGGGCAATTACAACAGTACAGAGGGGCTTGGTTCAATACCATTTAACGGCACGGTACTTGCGCACTCCAACGAATCGGAGTGGCAGAGCTTTCGCAACAATCGCAACAATGAGGCATTCCTCGACCGTATTTATATTGTCAAGGTACCCTACTGTGTACGTGTCCAGGAGGAAATCAGGATCTATCGGAAGTTACTGGAAAACAGCTCCCTCTCAAAGGCACCCTGCGCACCGGATACTTTGCGCATGCTGGCGCAGTTCTCTGTATTGTCCAGGATCAAGGCTCCGGAAAATTCCAACCTCTATTCAAAAATGCGCATTTATGATGGAGAAAATCTTAAGGATACCGACCCCAAGGCAAAGACTATACAGGAGTACCGGGACAATGCCGGCGTCGATGAAGGCATGACGGGCCTGTCTACACGCTTTGCATTTAAGATACTGTCCAAGGTTTTCAATTTTGATGCAACAGAAGTGGCTGCCAACCCGGTTCATCTTTTATATGTACTGGAACAACAAATAGAACAGGAGCAGTTTCAATCGGAAATACAGGAAACCTATCTAGGTTTTATCAAAGAATATCTGGCACCGAGATATGTGGAATTTATCGGCAAGGAAATCCAGACTGCCTATCTGGAATCCTATGCAGAGTACGGCCAGAACCTCTTCGATCGCTATGTCACTTATGCTGATTTCTGGATACAGGATCAGGAGTACCGGGATCCAGAAACCGGTGAGATACTGGATCGGGGCGCGCTCAATGAAGAATTGGAAAAGACCGAGAAACCCGCCGGTATTTCCAACCCGAAAGACTTTCGCAATGAGATTGTTAACTTCGTGCTGCGGGCCAGGGCCAATAATCAGGGTAAAAACCCGGATTGGAGATCCTACGAAAAACTGCGCGCTGTGATTGAAAAGAAAATGTTCTCGAATACCGAGGATCTTCTGCCGGTTATTTCCTTCAACACCAAGGCATCCGCTGACGACAAACGCAAGCATGCGGACTTTGTAGCGCGCATGGTAGAGCGCGGCTACACCGAGAAACAGGTTCGTCTGCTGTCTGAATGGTATCTCCGTGTACGGAAGTCACAGTAACTTTCCCGCTTGCAGGGAAGGGGCAGTCTATGGGTTACTGCAATGCAGAACGCTGCCCTCCTCAATCACCCACCGGCACAAGGAATTGACATCCAAGCAGCCTCACTCTATTGGGAGAGTATTTCACAGCCATTCATTCCGTTCAGGTGAAACCTGCCTGATTGCCGGTTTGCAGGCGCAGGGATTTGCACTCTTCTCTCTCGCTCAAGCTATAAAGACTTGTATGACAAGCAGCACCGATTGAGTTTGTTCAGGGGCAGGACAGCAATATGAGCTACATCATCGACCGCCGCTTGAATGGGAAAAAGAAGAGCACTGTTAATCGCCAGCGTTTTCTCAGGCGTTACAAGGCTCATATTAAAAAAGCGGTTGGCGATGCCATGAACAGCCGTTCAATCATGGACATGGACAAAGGTGAGCGAATCAGCATCCCCACCCGTGATATCAATGAGCCCCTGTTTTCCCATGGCACCGGCGGGCATGTCGACCACATTCTGCCGGGAAACAGGGAGTTCACGACCGGCGATAGAATTCCACGCCAGAAACAAAGCAGCGGGGACAGTGGCAGTGGGGCCAGCGACAGCGGTGAGGGCGTCGACGATTTTGTTTTCCAGATCTCCCAGGAGGAATTCCTCGACTTTATGTTCGAGGGACTGCAGCTGCCCAATATGGTCAAGCAGCAACTGGCCGGTAACGAAGCCTTTCGAGTCATTCGCGCCGGTATCAGCAACGAAGGTATCCCGGGCCGCCTGAATGTGATCCGCTCCCTCAGAGCGGCCCACGCGCGCCGAATCGCCCTGACCAGCAACAAGCGGCGCAAGCTCCGCGAATTGGAAATAACCCTTGCACAAGAGGAAAACAAAGACTCCACACTGCGGGACCAACGGCAAATTGACACGTTAAAAAGTCATATCCTAGAACTGCGCAATCGCATTGGCCGCGTCCCCTTCCTGGATGATTTTGACCTGAAATATAATCTCCTGATTCGTCAGCCAAAGCCCCGCTCCCGCGCAGTGATGTTCTGTTTGATGGATGTATCTGGCTCCATGAACCAGGCCACCAAGGACATGGCCAAGCGCTTCTTCCTGCTCCTCTACCTGTTTCTCCAACGCAGCTACGAATACACCGAAGTCGTATTTATCCGCCACCACACCAGTGCCAAGGAGGTAGATGAAGAAGAATTTTTCTACTCTCGTGAAACCGGGGGTACCATCGTTTCCAGCGCACTCAAGTTGATGCGCCGGATTATGCATGAGCGCTACCCCGACAATGAATGGAATATCTATGGTGCCCAAGCGTCCGACGGAGACAATTGGAATGATGATTCCAGCACCTGCCACAAAATCCTGATTGACGACATCATGCCCCACATGCAGTACTACTCCTATGTAGAAATCACACCGCGCGATCACCAGGCCCTGTGGGACGAGTACGAAAGTGTACGCGCGCTGTTTCCAAGCCACTTTGCTATGGAACAGATTGTCGGGGTGCAGGATATTTACCCGGTCTTCCGGCAACTGTTTGGCCAGAAGGGAACAGCCCGATGCTAGACACCTATGCCAATAGCAGCGACTCACCAAAAACCGATTCACAAGACCCCATCTCCACCACCTCCGAGTGGACTTTCGAATTGATTCAACACTATGATCGCGCCATTGGCGAACTGGCGGAAGGGTTTGGCCTCGACACCTACCCCAACCAGATTGAAGTGATCAGTTCGGAACAGATGATGGATGCCTATTCCTCGGTTGGAATGCCGGTAGGGTATCACCACTGGTCCTACGGCAAACAATTCATCAGCGTCGAAAACAGCTACCAGCGCGGCCTGATGGGGCTGGCCTACGAAATAGTGATCAATGCCAACCCCTGCATCGCCTATCTCATGGAGGAAAACACCATGATGATGCAGGCGTTGGTTATCGCCCATGCCGCCTATGGGCATAATTCTTTCTTCAAGGGCAACTATCTTTTTCGCACCTGGACCGATGCCAGCAGTATTATCGATTATTTGATTTTCGCCAAGAACTACATCTCCCGCTGTGAGGAGCGTTATGGCCTGGATAAAGTAGAAGGAATCCTGGATTCCTGTCATGCCCTGATGAACTACGGAGTCGATCGCTACAAAAGACCCTATCCCATCTCGGCCGTTGAAGAAGAGCGCCAGCAGCAGGAGCGGGAGGAATACCGCCAGCGGCAGCTCAATGATTTGTGGCGAACCATTCCCAAGCTGGGCGAAAGTTCAGAGAGCACCAAGAAGAAACGTTTTCCCGATGAGCCCCAGGAAAATATCCTCTATTTTATTGAAAAGAACGCCCCATTACTGGAAAACTGGCAGCGGGAACTGGTGCGTATCGTGCGCAAACTCGCGCAGTACTTTTACCCCCAGCGCCAGACACAAGTCATGAACGAAGGCTGGGCCACTTTCTGGCACTACACTCTGCTGACCGAACTCTACCGCCGTGGTCGGGTCACCGAAGGCTTTATGATGGAATTTCTGCAAAGCCACACCAATGTGATCTACCAGCCAGGCTTTGACAACCCCCACTATAGCGGCATTAACCCCTACACGTTAGGTTTCAGTATTTTCACTGATTTAAAACGCATCTGTGAGAATCCAACAGAAGAAGACCGCCGCTGGTTTCCGGATATCGCTGGGAGCAATTGGCGGGAAACACTCCAATTCGCCATGCGCGACTTCAAAGACGAGAGTTTTATCTTGCAGTTTCTCTCGCCAAAAGTCATGCGCGATATGAAACTCTTCTGTATCAGCGACAACGACAAAGAGAAAGACATTGTTGTCAGCGCCATTCACGATGAGTGCGGTTACCAGCAGCTGAGAGAAAACCTGGCAGGCCAATACAACCTCGGCAACCGCGAGCCCAATATTCAAGTTTATGCGGTGGACACCCGCGGGGATCGTTCCCTGACTCTGCATCACACCCAGTACCGGCGCCGACCTCTGGGCAAAGACACCGCGGAGGTACTGAAACACCTACACCGGCTCTGGGGTTTTGATGTGCATCTCAATAGTCTCAATGGCAAAGAAATCACAGCCAGCTACCACTGCCCTGAGCAAGGCCGCGACCGCCAGGAGCGGGAAGAGGAGCCCATGTTAATCCCGAAGCCCATCTGAATGTCAATGCGCCAACCATTCAGCGCCGCCCGACAGGGGAGATACTGCCTGCGGATAGCTCCCCAGTGTATATCGTCGGATTAATCTTCGGCTTCCAGCAATAATTTGGCCTTTGCTGCCAACTCGCCACGTTCCTCCCGCTGTCTCAATAAAGCATCGGCACCGGCATCCAGCCAGCGGGTTGTATCACGATCTTCTCCAGAGGGGGCAACGAGAATACGCAGGTTGGCATACTCGCTACGGGACCTCAGGTAATCAAGTATCTGGAAACCACCGTCACCCACTAAATTTGCATCGATCACCAACAGAACAGGCTTGATATGGGCCAACAAAATACCGGCAGAGAAGCTGTCGCCTGTCACCTCTGTTTCACAGCCGATGTTTTCCAATGTTTGGCATCCCACAGAAGTCAGATCCGAATCCGTGGTCAGCAGCAACACCTTACGGCTGGGTACGGCCAGATTATTCGGTACCGGCATGGCGTTATCGCGCAAAAAACCCACAAAATCCTCTACACAAATGCGATGGTCGCCACGACCAGGTAACTTGTAAGCTTTGAGTTGTCCCCGCTCTATCCAGCGGATGACCGTTCGGAAGTTAACACCGCAATACCTGGCCGCTTCCCCGGTCGTTAGCACATGTATTTCACTCATATTGTTAGTCTCCCCAACAACTGCGATCTCTGATGGTCAAGTCAACTTCCCGCAACAAAACTCCATCCCCCAGAGCCCGGCGCGAAATTATCCTGCCCAGTGTAATCGCTCCTTTAAATTATGCTGTTCAATGCTGTATAGCCAGCCCGAAATTCGGTCCATGCAACTTATTAACGAACGGCACAACAACCCCCTCAAAAAATACTATAAGGTACATTTGACAGGTAAGATATCTTTGTTAATATGATCACAAATTGGCATCGACCAATCCCTGCGCCGGATCGTCGGCACGCACTCTTTGGCAGTCGCACGCATTGCCAATGCGAATACCCTAAGACCCTGAGCCCCCTTGTTTTTTCGGGGCCTTTTTTTTATCTTGCCAACATCCCAGACTTTTCCGCCCTGTCATCCTGTCCCTCATTCTGGAGATTGAACGGCGTCGGAAGCAATGGATTTATGGTAGTGCAACCCCCTGTCGGGCAACCGCTTTCCCCAGCTTTGGAGCTATCCCATTGAGGATCTATCTCGTTGGCGGCGCAGTGCGCGACAAACTGCTGCACCGCCCTGTACATGAGCGCGACTGGGTGGTTGTGGGTG
Source organism: Microbulbifer sp. 2205BS26-8 (assembly GCF_030731025.1). Classification (NCBI taxonomy): domain Bacteria; kingdom Pseudomonadati; phylum Pseudomonadota; class Gammaproteobacteria; order Cellvibrionales; family Microbulbiferaceae; genus Microbulbifer; species Microbulbifer sp. 2205BS26-8. Next base: position 52,044 of record NZ_JAVAMR010000017.1, read on the forward strand.
CCGATGAACGGCAGATGTTAGAGCGCGGCTTCAAACCTGTTGGGCGGGATTTTCCCGTGTTTCTGCACCCCGACACAGGCGACGAGTATGCCCTTGCCCGCACAGAGCGCAAAAGCGGACATGGATATGGCGGTTTTTCTGTCAATACCGCCTCCAGTATCACCCTTGAAGAAGATCTGCTGCGCCGTGACCTGACGATCAATGCGATTGCCGAATCCAGCGACGGCAGGCTGATCGACCCTTACGGAGGCCGGCAAGACCTGCAGGCCCATATCTTGCGCCACGTATCCCCAGCTTTTGCCGAAGACCCTCTGCGCATCCTGCGCGTAGCACGCTTCGCGGCACGCTATCACCATCTGGGCTTTACCGTTGCACCGGAGACTGCGGCACTGATGCGCCGGATGGTGGAGGCCGGTGAGGTGGAATATCTGGTAGCGGAGAGAATCTGGAAGGAGGTCAGCCGTGCTCTCACGGAACCGGACCCCGATATCTTTATCCGGGTGCTGCGGGAGTGTGGTGCCCTGGCGGTACTTCTGCCTGAATTGGAGCAGCTGTTCGGGGTACCTCAGCCCCCTGTATACCACCCCGAGGTAGATACCGGCGAGCATGTATTGATGGCACTGCGCGCCGCCCCCGCCGAGCTGCCTGTGCGTTTCGCGGTCCTGCTGCACGATCTGGGCAAGGGCTTAACCCCGGAAGAGGTTTTACCCAGTCATCACGGTCACGAATCTGCCGGCGTACCCCTGGTACGCGCCGTCTGCGAACGCTGGCGCACGCCCAAGGAAATGACCGCGTTGGCTATTGGTGTCTGCGCATACCATTTGCACTGCCACAGGGCATTCGAGCTGCGCCCACAGACCATTATGAAAATGATGCGCAGTCTGGATGCATTGCGACGCCCCGAGAGGTTTGAGAACTTCCTGCGCGCCTGTGAAGCAGACGCCCGCGGCCGCCGGGGACTCGAGCACCGGGACTATCCCCAGACTCACTTCCTGCGCGCCGCCCGCGAAGCGGCAGCCGCAGTGACCGCCGACACGCTGATCGCACAGGGCTACGAGGGTACGAAGCTGGGCCGGGCACTGGACCGGGCGCGTATTGGGGCGATTGCCAAGGTAAAGGAAGCCTATCGTGCGTAATGTGTTGATCACAGGTGCTGCCGCTCGCCTCGGTCGCGCCATCGCCAAAGAACTGCACGGGGATCACCGTATTGTCATCCACTATCGCAGCTCGACCGATGCGGCACACGCCCTCGCAAACGCCTTCAACGCAGTCCGCCGGGATTCCGCCGTAGCACTGCAGAGCGCGCTGGATAGCGCCGATGCCTGTGCCGACCTCGCCCGGCGCGCGGAAGAAGCATGGGGCGGCATTGATGTCCTGGTCAATAACGCCTCGGCTTTCTACCCAACGCCAGTCGGCAGTGCCACCGAGGAGGACTGGGACCAACTGGTAGGCAGCAATCTCAAGGCGCCGTTTTTCCTCAGTCAGGCCCTGGCCGGAAGCCTCGCCCGCAATAGGGGCTGCATTGTCAATATGGCGGATATCCATGCCGAACGTCCGATGCCCGAACACACAATTTACTGCGCCGCCAAGGCCGGGCTGGTAATGCTCACCAAAAGCCTTGCCCTGGAATTATCCCCCCGGGTACGCGTCAATGCAGTCGCTCCCGGTGCCATCCTGTGGCCCGAGCAGGAGACCACTAACGCGGCCGAGAAAGCGCGCATTGTCCAGCGTATACCCCTGGCCCGTACCGGTAGCGCGAATGATATCGCCAGGACCGTGCGCTTCCTCACTTGCGACGCGCCCTACATCAACGGTCAGATCCTCGCAGTCGACGGCGGTCGCAACCTCACTATCTGAACTCAGAGTATCCTTCCATCCTGACCCAAAGCCTTCCGGCGGTGAAACTTCACTTCTATTTCACCACCACCCTGTCAGAATATTTGCCGACTTTCTCGGCCACAAGAAATACTCCCGTACACCCACTGAAAATCCTGCTGATAGAAGACAACCCTGCCATAACCCGACAGGTTGCCGAGTTTCTGCAAGCCGAAGGCTGGCAAATGGATTTTTCCCGCTGTGGCCGCCAGGGGGTGCAGCTGGCGCTTGAGCAGATCTTTGACCTGGTGCTTCTCGATCTAGGTCTTCCCGATATGGATGGCCTGGAGGTGTGTCAGAGGATTAAAGCGGAAGCGCCAGTCAATATACCGGTATTGATGCTCACCGCTCGCGATGCCATCTCTGATAAAGAGCAGGGCTTTGGACTGGGCACTGACGACTACTTATGCAAGCCGTTCGACCCGCGGGAGTTGATCCTGCGCTGCCGTGCCCTGGCCCGCAGGCACCAGTTGCATAGCAAGGATACCTTTCAGATCGGCGATCTGCAGATATGCCGTCGCCAACAAATCGCCTGCAGAGACAAAAAACCACTGGCGCTGACCGCTATCGGATTTCGCATTCTCGCCCTGCTCGCCCAGGCCTCACCGGCCCCCGTGAGCCGCTCGGCAATGATTCACCATATCTGGGGCGACGACCCGCCGGAAACTGACGCCCTTAAATCCCATATCTACAGCCTGCGCCAGGCATTGGACAAACCATTCAAGACCCCCATGCTGAAAACCATCACCAACCTGGGATACCAATTGGCAACCTCAAATGCGCAGAACCAGTAAACTGCAAAAAAAAGTCTTTGCGATATTTGGCAGTTTTACCCTGCTGCTCTGCCTGGTCTTTTTCGCCATCTGCCTGTTGGCCGCCTATGTGATTGAAGACCACATTGTCGATAATTTACTCGAAGGTGAGGTCCGTTATATTGAACAGCAGGCACAAATCACCGGTTTTCCACCGGAACCACGCCTGCCCTATCTCAAGCTGTACAGCAAAGGGCAGCCCATTCCCCTACAATTGCGCAGCGCACTGCCAGACCACGCCGAAAAAGCCGAGTGGTTTAGTGATTCAGACCATCACTTTCACCTGCAGAGAGTACATTTCCCCGATAACAGCTCCGCAATTCTCGCCGCAGAAGTCAGTGAACTGATCACTGTCACGCGACAATCTGCCCGGTTACTCTGGCTCTTTGGCAGCGCATGTGCCTTCACAGTCTTATTGGCACTTTACTGTGCCTACGGTATTTCCCGAAAAACAATCGCCCCGGTTATTGCCCTGGCGGAAGCGGTCAAACAGCAACGAAGCTGCGATGCCCAGGTATCCCTGCCCCACAGTGGTGACAAGGATGAAATTGGCTATCTGGCCTACACCCTGGAAAGCACCATCAATCAGCTCAAACAGGCACTGCAGAGGGAAGCCGAATTCACCCGCGACACCAGTCACGAATTCCGCACGGCCCTGACCATTCTCAAAGGTACCCTGACTCTGAGCCAAAACAGGACCATGACAGCTTCTGAAAAGACAGAGCTTTTACAAACGGTGACCGGGATGGAGGAAACAGTAATGACCCTGCTGGCCCTGGCCCGTTCGGAATCCCTGCAGCCGGAACCCTTTTGGTTACGCCCGTTATTGGAAGAGCGCCTCCTGAAACAGCACCAAATCCTTATTCACAAAAACTTCCAGATACAGCTTGAAGTAGAAAGCGACCGGGAGATCCTGGCCAACCGCCATCTCGTGTCATTACTATTCGACAACCTGATCGGCAATGCCCTGCAACATGCATCCAGAGCCGAACTGAGGATTCACACCAAGAGAAGTGCCATATTTTTTGAAAACCCCATAGAGACTGCACTCGATACAAAAAAGACACTGCTGTCCGGACAAAAAAGAGAGGGCAGCAAAGGCATCGGTCAGGGATTGTTTCTGGCAACAAGAATCTGTACAGCCCTGGGCTGGACAATAGCGCTTCAGTGCCAGCAAAACACTTATCAATGTGAACTACGCTTAAGAACCGAGAGATCAATTCAACAATCGATCTGTTGAGTAGCGATCTCACCCGGATTTCACCTGCCGCACTTTATGCTTTCAAGGGCTAACTGGATAACCCGCAAGGTTCACCATTTTCGCTACGTTTTTGGAGATCGGCATGTTGAAGAAACTCCTTATTGCGCTCGCTGTCATTTGTGGCACCTGCCTCACTTTTATTGTCTGGATTCAGAGCCTGGTTCCCCCACTGGAACAGGACTTTTCCAATACAACACGCAGTGAACTGCACTATTTGCAACAAAGGCCCGATATCAAACGGGGCAAAGTGCTGGCTGTAGTCACGAGCACAGGGGTGATGGGTGACTCCACCAAACCCACCGGCTATGAGTTGACCGAACTGGCCCGTCCTTACTACGTATTTACAGCCAATGGGTTTACTGTGGATATTGCCAGCCCCAAAGGGGGCAAACCACCTGCGGTCATTGATCAAGACGATATGGGGCCTTTCGATTACGCCTTTCTCAATGATCGGGAAGCACAGCAAAAGGCAAATCACAGTCTTCCCATTGATCAGGTATCCGCCGGGGACTACCAGGCCATATTTTTTGTCGGCGGCAAGGGCACCATGTTTGATTTTCCCGATAATACCGATATCCAGGCTCTGGTTCGGGACTTCCATAAAAACGGCAAGGTCATTGGTGCCGTTTGTCATGGACCGGCAGCGCTCGCCAACGTCACCCTGGACAGTGGCGAGCCACTGATTGCCGGCCGCCAAATCAGCGCTTTCACCAATGAAGAAGAGCTGTTTCTAATTCCCGACGCCGCACAGCGGTTTCCCTTTCTGCTGGAAGATCGCCTGCGCGAGCAGGGTGCAGTTTTTCAAGGCGGACCCGCCTATCTGGCGCAGGTCAGTGTGGATGGCCAACTCATTACCGGCCAGAACCCCTGGTCCACCTGGCTGGCAGCTGAGAGTATGGTAAAAGCCATGGGGTATACACCGGTTCCCCGCCAGGTAACCCCAGCGGAGCAAACTGTCTCGTTGCTGCTGGCCTATGAACAGCAGGGCTATAAAAAGGCCAGAGAAAAATTGCGGCAGCTTCGCGATAGGGGGGATCTCGACCGGCGCCTGCTGGCTATGCATGGCATGGTATCCGCCATGCGCTGGGAGCCCGGCAAGACCCTGGACATTATCCGGCTATTATCCAACAGTCAGGAATAGAAAAAACCAGCCAAGGGCGTTATGGCCAACCCTACCGATCGAGGCGAGTTGACTCGGTGCATGGACAATCAGGGTTTCGAGCGGGACGCTGTTGGCCGCGCACCACTAGACCAAAGATATTTAGGATGCCTACAAAAATAAAAAAGCACCCTGCGGCTGCTTTTTAAGTTTCTCTGGCAAGCTCACCATTCAGGCCAAGTAAACTCCACCGGCCACAGCCTCTGCGAAGCCCGATCGTATTCGTCCCATAACTGGCGAAAGGTCTTCTCCTCGATCGGGTGAACGGCTTGCGGGGCTATCTCTGCCAAAGGCTGTAATACAAAGGCATTTTTTACGATCTCACCCCGCGGCAGCTTTACCCCATCGACGGTGCCTGCGAGGTTATCGTAGGTGAGAATATCGATATCCAGGGTGCGCGCACTGAACTTCGGCCCCGCGCGCAGGCGGCCATTGGCATCCTCCATGCCGCGCAGGCAGAGTGCCAGCTGCCCCACCGGCAGACTTGTACGCAGACCCACCACCAGGTTGTAAAAGTTATCCCCCTGGAATCCCACCGCCTCGCTCTCGAAAACACGGGATACCTGCAACTCGCCAAACTGCGCGGCCAGCGCCGCCAACGCCGCGCGGATATGTTGCGCACGATTGACATTACTGCCGAGGCTGAGATACACCTGAGCCACGTTTACACTCCCGCAGACATTGCAGCTGCACCTTTTACCGGCCTCTCACCGCGCTCAATGATGACACCCACATCCCGGGAACTGCGCACAGCTCCGGGCTTGGATAAACGCAGGCGCAGCCAGACCACGGCAAACTCGTTTCGCACGATGGCAGCGGCCTGCTCCGCCATAGTTTCCACCAGCAGGAACTCACTGCTCTCAATAAAGGCGATCAAGCGCTTGGCCACCGCCTTATAGTTGAGTGTGTACTCGATATTATCTGTGCGCGCCGCTTCGCTGATATCGAAAGCCATCTCCAGATCGACACTGACGGTCTGGCGCACCTCCCGCTCCCAATCATAGATACCGATAATGGTATCCACCTTTAAATCCCGTATATAAACAATATCCATCTATCAGCTCCTTTCTTTGTACTGCCGGAGCGGCTGTCTTTTTTATAGTGCGATCTTGGACAATTCGGCCATGGGCCAGCGCGGGCGCACATCCACCGCCAAACCTGTTTGCGCACCCGCCTGCAGGCGCAGGCTGCCCGCATAGGCGATCATAGCGCCATTATCGGTACAGAATTCATGGCGAGGGTAGCAGACACTGACACCGTCTTTGCGCAGGCTCATTGTCAGGCGCTCGCGCAAGCGCTTATTGGCGGAAACCCCGCCGGCAATCACCAGTGTTTTGTACCCGGACGCCTTGACCGCGCGACGGCATTTAATCACCAGGGTATCCACCACCGCCTCCTGGAATGCCGCGGCAATATCCGCACAGGTCTGTTCATCCGGCAGGCCATCTTCAAGGGCGTACTGGCGCACGGTGGTCAGGGTATAGGTTTTGAGGCCTGAGAAACTGAAGTCCAGACCCGGGCGATCAGTCATAGGACGCGGGAAAGTGAAACGCTTGGGATCGCCTTTCTCGGCCAGGGCTGCCAGGCGCGGGCCACCGGGGTAATCCAGGTCAAGCATCTTGGCCGCCTTGTCGAAGGCCTCACCGGCAGCGTCATCCACAGACTCCCCCATCAGTTTATAGTCACCGAGACCGCGCACTTCTACTAATTGGGTGTGGCCACCGGAAACCAGCAGGGCCACAAAGGGAAAAGCGGGCGGATTCTCCTCCAGCATCGGGGCCAATAGGTGGCCCTCCATATGGTGCACCGCCACCGCGGGTATGCCCCAGCCATAGGCCAGGGCCCGGCCGGTACAGGCCCCCACCATCAGGGCACCGACCAGGCCGGGGCCGGCAGTATAGGCCACGCCGTCCAGGTTCGAGGGTGTGGTATCCGTCTTTGCCATGACTTGGCGCACCAAAGGCAGCAGTTTGCGCACATGATCGCGACTCGCCAGTTCGGGGACGACACCACCATACTCTGCGTGCAAGGCCACCTGGCTGAACAGTGCGTGGCCGAGCAGACCGGATTCTGAGTCGTAGATAGCGACGCCAGTCTCATCGCAGGAAGTTTCAATACCGAGAACGCGCACTTGACCCCACACTCGTTACCCCTATTCAAGGGGGGTTATGATACTGGAAAATGGGGTTGCGATCCCGCAGGGGAGTGTTTAGAATTTGCGCCCTCGCTGTGAACCGGCCACCGGATGCAACTGCGGGAGTATTGCCGGAATGGCCGAGTGAAATGAATTTTAACAGGTATCCTAATGCCCTCTGTACGAATCAAAGACAACGAACCCTTCGATATCGCCCTGCGCCGCTTCAAGCGCTCCTGTGAAAAGGCAGGCGTACTGTCTGAAGTGCGTCGTCGCGAGTTCTACGAGAAGCCGACCGCAGTACGCAAGCGCAAAGCCGCTGCCGCTGTAAAGCGCCACGCCAAGAAGCTTCAGCGGGAAAACCGCAAGTTCCAGCGCCTCTACTAAGCGCGCCCCAGGCAGTATTCCGACTGCTGCAGCGAGACGCTGCATGGGCCATGCACCCCGAGGGGTGCTCCACAAACGGTGTGCGAGTGATACTCGCATGCCGTTTTTCGTTTTCTCAGCCGCATTCTCCCCCGGCCACGGACGCGCTATCCTTAGCACCCAGCATCTCTAATCGCAATCCCGGAACACCCACTATGAGCACTCTCAAGGACACCCTGACCCAGACTACCAAAGATGCAATGAAAGCGCGTGACAAGGAGCGCTTGGCCACACTGCGCCTGATCAACGCCGAGATCAAGCGGGTAGAAGTGGATGAGCGCATCGACCTGGACGACGCTCGCATCCTCGCCCTGCTGGACAAAATGATCAAGCAGCGCCGCGATTCCATTACCCAGTTTGAGAAGGCCGGCCGCGCCGAGCTAGCGGCGGTTGAGCAGGCCGAGATCGAGGTGATCCAGGAGTTTCTGCCCAGGCAATTGAGCGAAGCCGAGATCAACGAAATCGTCACTTCCGCCGTTCAGGATACCGGCGCCAGCAGCATGGCGGATATGGGCAAGGTCATCGCCCAGGTGAAACCGCAGGTGCAGGGCCGCGCGGATATGGGCTCGGTGAGCAAACTGGTCAAAGCCCAGCTGGCCTGATCCCGAAACGGAGAGCGCCGTGGCCAGCAGGATCCCCCAGCACTTTATCGACGATCTGCTCGCCCGGGCAGATATCGTCGAGTTGGTGGACAGCCGGGTCAAACTGCGCAAAACCGGCAAGAACTACGCCGCCTGCTGCCCCTTCCACGACGAGAAGACCCCGTCTTTTACCGTGAGTGCGGACAAGCAGTTCTACTATTGTTTTGGCTGTGGTGCCAACGGCAACGCCATCGGCTTCTTGATGGAGTACGACCGCCTTCCCTTCCCCGAGGCGGTGGAAAAGCTGGCGGCAACACGCGGCCTCGAAGTACCCCGCGAGCAACCGGCGCCGGGCCGGGAGAAGCGCCAGCAGGAAAGCCAGCCCCTCTACCAGCTCACAGAAAAGGCCGCCGACTACTACCGCGAACAGTTGCGCAGTCATCCCGCCGCCGGCAACGCCGTGGCTTACCTGCGCAATCGCGGCCTGTCTGGCGAGATTGCCCGCGATTTCGGTATCGGCCTGGCGCCACCGGGCTGGGACAATTTGCTAAACGCTCTGGCGAACTCTGCGCAGAAAGCCGAGCAACTGGCGCTGGCCGGCCTAGCCATTCGCCGCCGGGACAGTGATGGCAACACCAAAGCCGGTGCACAACACCACTACGACCGCTTCCGCAACCGCATTATTTTTCCGATCCGCGACCAGCGCGGCCGCACTATCGCCTTTGGCGGGCGGGTGCTGGGAGAGGAAAAGCCCAAGTACCTGAACTCACCGGAAACCCCGATCTTTCACAAGGGCCGCGAACTCTACGGCCTGTGGGAGGCGCGCCAGGCCAACCGCAATCTGGACCGCCTGATTGTGGTAGAGGGCTATATGGATGTGGTGGCGCTGGCGCAGCTCGGTATCCGCTGCGCGGTGGCCACCCTGGGCACCGCCTGTGGCGAGGAACATATCCAGCTGGCTTTCCGCCACGCCACCGAGCTGATGTTTTGCTTTGATGGCGATCGCGCCGGCCGCACCGCCGCCCGCCGCGCGCTGGAATCCGCCCTGCCGCAGATGCAGGACGGGCGCAGCCTGCGCTTTCTGCTGCTGCCAGAAGGGGAGGACCCGGATACCCTGGTGCGCCAACTGGGCGGGGAGCGCTTCCAGCAATTGATGGAAGCGCAGGCCCTGCCACTGGAAGATTTCCTCTTCGACCTGCTCAGCGAGGACATCAACCTGCAGACCATGGACGGCCGCGCGCGCCTGTCCAAGCTGGCCGCGCCCCTGCTGGATCTGCTGCCGGAAGGGGTCTACCGCCAGCTGATGTTTCAGCAGCTGGCCTCGCGCACCGGTCTCGATAAGGAGACCCTGCAGGAAGTGATCCGCGCAGAAAAAGCGCGCAACGCCCAAGCCCAGCAGCCCCGGCACACCGCCAGCGAACAGGCGCCCGTGGCGTCGCAAGAATCCAGTCAGGATATCCAGCACGAGACATCACCGGAGCCCTGGCCAGCGGAGGACACGACCTATCTTGAACCAGAAGGGGACAGCCCGCGCCGCAGAGGCCAATATCACCTGCCGCCGGAACGCATGTTGATTGCCCTGCTCCTGCACCACCCGCAGCTGTGCGCCCAGGTCGAGGATCTGGAGCAATTTCGCGCAAGCAGCGATCCCGACCTGGTGCTGTTCTCTCAGTTGGTGGCACTGCTCAGAGACCGCCCCGAATACAACCTGAACCAGTTGCTCGGTTACTGGCGCGCCCATCACGGAGCCGACGCCTGCGACATCCTGGCCAGACTCGCCATGTCCCCGCTGGTATCCGGCATACACCAGCTGGCTCAGGGCGACAGCAACCTGGAGTATGACCCCCACATGGAGTTTAGTGACTGCCTGAAACGCCTGGAGGAGTCCGCCAGCAGGCAGCACAACCGCGACCTGCTGGCCCAGTTGAAAAGCGGCGCCCAGCTCAGCCCTGAAGAGCAGCTGGCGCTGTTGGCCAATTGGCGAAAAAAACACAATTAATCTGCACTTTGCCCTTGAAAACTGCAGGCTGAACACTATATTCACACACCCCCACCCGCGGACAGGATCGGGAACCACAAGCACCCCAAGCCGCACACCAATGCCGTCACTTGACAGCCAGAGTGGTTATTGCTAATGCAAATACGCTATAATCCCGCGTCTTTGTCCCGTATTTTCATCCCAAGAATTCAGGGTTGTGCATGACCGACAAAACCCAACAGCAAACCTCCCGCATCAAGGATCTGATCGCCCGCGGCAAAGAGCAGGGCTATCTCACCTATGCCGAGGTAAATGATCACCTGCCGGAAGACATCTCCGATCCCGATCAGGTGGAAGACATTATTGGCATGATCAACGATATGGGCATCAAGGTCTTCGAAAAGGCTCCCGATGCCGAAGAATTGTTGATGGCCGAAGGCGACAGCTCCGCCGATGAGATCGCCGCCGCCGAAGCCGCCGCCGCACTAGCCGCGGTGGAGTCCGATGTAGGCCGCACCACCGATCCGGTACGTATGTACATGCGCGAAATGGGCACCGTTGAGCTGCTTACGCGCGAGGGCGAGATCGCCATTGCCAAGCGTATCGAAGAGGGCCTGCGGGAACTGATGGCCGCCCTCGCCTACTGGCCCGGCGCCGTTCAGCAGATCATTGACGAATACGCCCTGATCGGGAAAGAGGAGCGCCGTGTTCCGGACGTGATCGCCGGCTGGCTCAATCCCGCCGAAGATGTTCCCCCTGGGGCCCAGGCCAACCAGACCGCGGAAGCCACCAGCGATACAGAAACGACGGACGAGGAAGAGGAAAACATTGGCGGCATCGACCCCGAAGAGCTGGCCGAGCGAATGGATGCCCTGATCGCGGCAAAAAAAGCCGCCGATGCCGCAATAGAAACCCATGGCCGCAGCTCCAAGGAGGCCGGAAAGGCCCTGGAAGCCGTCGGTGAAGTTTTCCGCTACTTCAAACTGGCACCGCGCCAGTTCGACCCCCTCTATGGCGAGGTACGCTACATTCTTGACAGTGTGCGCGAGCAGGAGCGCCTCGTGATGAGCCTGTGCATTAAGCGTGCCCGCATGCCGCGCAAGACCTTTGTGAAGGAATTCCCCGGCAACGAGATCAACGAAAGCTGGATTCCTGCGGTCATCAAGAAAAAGCGCGACTACTCAGACGCCCTGCGCCACGTAGTGGACGACATCGTCCGCGCCCAGCGCAAACTGGCCCTGTGCCAGGAACGCGCCGGCCTCGATATCGGCCAGATCAAGGAAATCAACCGCCGCATGTCTATCGGCGAAGCCCGCTCGCGCCGTGCCAAGAAGGAAATGGTGGAAGCCAACCTTCGCCTGGTGATCTCTATCGCCAAGAAGTACACCAACCGCGGCCTGCAGTTCCTGGACCTGATCCAGGAGGGCAATATCGGCCTGATGAAGGCGGTGGACAAGTTCGAATACCGCCGCGGCTACAAATTCTCCACCTACGCTACCTGGTGGATTCGCCAGGCCATTACCCGTTCCATCGCAGACCAGGCGCGCACCATCCGCATCCCGGTGCACATGATTGAGACCATCAACAAACTCAATCGCATCAGCCGCCAGATGCTGCAGGAAATGGGCCGCGAACCCACACCGGAAGAGCTGGGAGAACGTATGGAAATGCCCGAGGACAAAGTGCGCAAGGTTCTCAAGATCGCCAAGGAACCCATTTCCATGGAAACGCCCATCGGTGACGATGAGGACTCGCACCTGGGGGATTTTATCGAAGATCAGAACCAGTTCTCACCGGTGGACACCGCCACCCAGACCGGCCTGCACGACGCCACCCGCTCGGTGCTTTCCGGCCTGACCGCGCGGGAAGCCAAGGTACTGCGCATGCGCTTCGGTATCGACATGAACACCGACCACACCCTGGAAGAGGTGGGCAAACAGTTTGACGTAACCCGCGAACGCATCCGCCAGATCGAGGCCAAGGCGCTGCGCAAGCTGCGACACCCATCCCGATCGGAACACCTGCGCAGCTTCCTCGACGAGTAAGCGCCAGTCAAAGGCCCGGTCCCGACCGAGCCTTTGACTATGGCACAATCACAACTGTCCGCGAGGGGCCTAGGGATTCCTGGAGACCACCATGCAAGAAGAGTTCGCCAACAAACCGGGCAAGAAAGGCATTGCACGCTTAATCAATGCCACCGACTACTCCGTGCAGGGCCTGATCGCCGCCTGGCGCAGCGAGGAAGCTTTCCGCCTGGAAGTGATCCTCACTCTCTTGCTGGTACCATTCGCCCTATGGGTTGGTGAAACACCCGCTGAGCGGGCGATTCTGATCGCCGCTACCCTGCTGGTACTTCCCCTGGAGCTGATCAACAGCGCCATAGAGGCTACCGTGGATCGCATTGGCCCAGAGCGGCACTCTTTGGCAAAGATGGCAAAAGACACTGGCTCCGCCGCCGTCGCCATTACCCTGTTGTTGGCCTTTTTGGTGTGGTGCTGCATATTGCTGCCAAAGCTGTCGCTCTGAAAACGTACATACCACTAGCCACCCATCTCTTCCTCTTCCCCGAATACACCGGCGTATCGGCGGCATAACGCCTGTCTGAGCAGGGAATCAAGAAGTGAAAACGAAGATTTTCTGCTCTTAACAAGCCCCCCCAAAATACATATCCCTTCATCGATGCAAAAAACCAAACCCCGAACAATACCATCAGCAGCCCCACATACAGGAAAATCCTTGCAACAAAGACATTGATTTAAAAAGGGAAATCGAGTACTTTGCCAGCCGTTTGCTACAATCTGTGCAAGCGGTGTTGTATACGCATCCGCATCGCTCTCCATTGGCCGGATACGGAAACGTCTGACATAGTGAAAATGGGCCTTTAGCTCAGTTGGTTAGAGCACCCGACTCATAATCGGTAGGTCCCCAGTTCAAGTCTGGGAAGGCCCACCATTTTCATTAACACTTCATCCAATATGTTATTGGCATCCAAGTTTATCCATTTTGATTTCACATAACTTACCTGAGTTGTGCGCGGCACCTTTGAAAATAACAAAGCTCCCGCACAAAATGTGCAGCCATGAAAAAAGCTGTGCGCGTTAACAATAAAGCTGTTATTCATCGAAGACTTGATCTCAGCCCCACCCGATATCCGAGCAGATCTTGGTGATCACTATATAAACGCCACGTTGACAGCGAGCGGCGCCCTTAACTTGGGCGGAGCGAGCTACCCGAACATTCAGAAAGCTATTGACGCGATCCAGCGCTCTCAAGCCAGCACCAGCGATGTAGGGCAATTCTGGACCTGATTCAATAACGAGCGCCAAGCCTGGACTCCCCTGGAATACCCAGGTGCCAAGCGGGCCGCCAGGGATACTCAAGTTGAGGTTCGCACCAGCGAATACCCATGCCCTGAATAGACTCCGTTGTCGTTCCAGGAGCGCCAGGTTGAATTGGGCGAACCCTTTACTCGGTTAATCGTAGCGAAGGACTCAATGTCCGAACGAATATGGTGGAAATTGTACATAACAACTTAGCGCAGGCGAGCAGAAAGTCTGCTAAACATTGATTCTCTTCCGAACGAAGGTGCACAGTCTCTGTTAAGGAACAAGCACCTGGACAAACACCTGCTCATAATCAGAGATAGCAGGCAGATCCAATACCTCAACCCCAGCTGCACCAAGATCAACATAAAGCATTTTGGCCACCTTGATTAAGCTATCATCAATCGACTGAATATCACCCTTTCCACCATTGAGCTTTTCATCTAGCAATTTCCCCAAGATGTCTTTTTGCTCATCTGTGAGATATCGATCAACCAACTGGCTGAAAGTTACTGGCGGCGCTGACCCAAAATCGACAACCCATCGGGCACAGAGCAAGGCCTTGAACCCGTACAGGAATCTCTTTGAGTTACACACGAAACTATCAGTACCAATCTTTTTCTTTGCCAAAGAGAAATAGTGATAGAAGCGTGCCTTGGGGTTGGCTAAACGTCCTGCCAAATCGGTCAAGGGAGCCAACTTTGCAATGCCTTGTCTGCAGACTGCTGAAAAACCCAAATTTTGAATTAAAGGACCATCATCCTGAAATTTTAGAATCAAAAAAATACTTGTTTTATAGGCTCTGAATTTTCTGGCTTTATAAGAATTAAGGTAAAAATTTCTTTAAAGGGACTTTTTCAATAGCCTATCTGAACTACTACAGTTTACCTGATAAAATGAGAGCGAATTACTTCACAGTCATTATCAAATTTGATTACAAAGCTCAGCATCACCGGTGACGAACCCCGCTGGCCAGGTGCCATATTAGGGTCCTCAAATATCGCAACATAACCATTTTCGGTACGGTAAACAGACCGTTGATAGCCCGAGCTATTCAGGTGATTTTTCCTAAATTCTGCAAGGGCCAGATCAACCAATTTTAGTTGTTTACCTCCTAATATTTGAATTTCTGCATTCATACCTTTTATTTCCTGCCCAAATACAATTGCTGGGCTAGAAAAAACCGCGCAGATGAATAGCATTCGAAGGCTAGCTGAACTGGTAATTCTCATATTGCATACCCCTTACAGGATCCTATGCTCTGAATGTACCACTTGGTGTGCCCAAATAGCCTGGATAAATGGGATTTCCTCCTGTATCAGTGGTAACTCCCTTACTATCACCCCATGTAGAATCCCCTGAGAAATGATCTGAAGTAAACGCATCTTTAGCTGGGTCACTCGTTCTTATAGCCGCACGGGTCTTTGCATCCATTAACGAATAATCCCCGTGAGTGTGATACTCACCAACAATCGTCGCTCCCGCTGCACGACTTACTCTTGCAGCGCATGCCGCCGTGGCCGCCCCACTTGTTAACCTGCCGCCAATACCGCCGGGCAGGCGGCCTGTGCCATTATACAAAAACGCACCTGAACTCCAGCGCTCAATGTGTGGTGATCCGTATGCTGGCACAGGTCCCGCAAAACGCCATGGGTTGCTCGCCGAAAACACAGGCTACCCAGGGGGTGAGTGACTGCACGGATACCTGCGGTGGAGGCGCTCGCCCTTGTTGGGCCAGAGCTCCGGCCTCACAGGACAGCTGCGGTACCTGGCGCCCCCCTGGCAGAATGCGCTATTCAACACTTTTCCGTGTCCTGCGCTTGTTCCTTCTGGAGACGCAGATACACCTCTTCCCGGTGCACCGGCAGGGATTTGGGGGCCGCGATGCCCACCCTAACCTGGTTACCCGAAATACCCAATACGGTGACGGAAACATGGGTTCCAATTCTGAGATTCTCACCGGGGCGGCGTTTTACAACCAACATAAGCCTTTCCTTCCGGGTTGCAAATCCCGGGATGACTTTTTGTGATGGGCGTATTTGAACAATCACAGTGGAAAGCGGGGCGGGGCGCGGGAACGGTAGGCGGTAAAGCAGAACCGGCGAACGCAACGCGCCCAAAGCCTGGGGTACCTCGCCAAGCGCCTGCAGGGGCCCCGCTTTATTGAAGACGAGCGGGCTTCTAGCGTATTATCCATATAGCCATTTTGATACTTGTGTTATCAATTTGGTTAGCTGGCCCCTGGTGGTTGCACACCTTGGGCCAGCGCCTTTTACTTACGCTTAGGTCACGTACCGTTCTCCTGTTGTAGGGAAGGCTCTTTCAGAAAATGCCCGGGCTGGAAACTGCCTGGGCTTTTTGGGCCTCTTGCGCTACTGGCTCGCAAAAACCGGCCCAAATACCGATAAAAGTCTCTGGATTCTACGCTGCTTTGACACGAAAGAAAACCGAGTGCAATCCAATAAAATCATTTGGATGCCTATATTTCTCACCACAGAAGCCTGGGGAAACCGCAGTACCCTTTTAAAAAGGGCCGGTTTCACTGGCCCGCTTTACCGCCACTGGCGTTAGAAGGTTACTGGACAACATCGCCGATTTTTTTATAGTACCGAAACCGTCCTGAACCCCAGCACTTTTTGTCTCTCTCCCTGTCGCGCTCCAAGAGACCCTGTCGACTACTTTTACGCGGCCTTCAGACTCCATGCGGCAATCAAAATCCCACTGCCGGGCATCATTGAAAATGGCAACCCTGCTGCTTGTCAGGGACTGCCATACCGCCCAGCCCCTAATCGCTGCGTATAGCGGGAGGTCTTTTACCGCGCGGTCAGTGGCATGCGTGATAAGCTGGTGCCGTATTGCCGGGTTGAATCCGAGTTGTGCAATTCCTAATTTCTTATACACTTGGTGAAAGCACTCCTTTCGTATTTTTGCTTTTATTTTTATCGAAACCGTTGATCAAAAAATAGTGATTATCAAGGCATTGTCATTCACAGCCCGGCAGGCCTCACAATCAATCTACTTGTGCCATGATTGGCGTATTGGTTCCATAAAAAACTTGTAACACTCGGGCCAGAGCGTGGCTTGGCACCTTAATTTTTTAAATTGGTGCAACGGGGGTTCAGGGAAATGACTTTAAGACTCTTTTGGATTATTTTGCTCAGTGCCGTTCTGGCTGGCTGCGACTCCGATAGTAATGATAATAATAACAATCAGATCCCCAGACTG
>NZ_JAVAMR010000169.1:0-629 GCF_030731025.1 Microbulbifer sp. 2205BS26-8
ATTGGCCAGGCGCTCAACCGGTAGCAGAATGTAATCATTTGGGGGGATAGACATATTCAGCGCGACGGCATTGTCTGGGGCCGGGCTGCTGGAAACCGGCACGGCATAGACTGAGACTGTCCGTGTTGCCGATGTGGTGTTGGTTATCTTTATTTGCAGGTTTTGCAATATCGTCCCGCTAGGCGAGCTTGGCACCGCGTACAGGGTCGATATTGTGTCTTCCAGCATAATGCTGTTAAAAAACACCGGGTATGTGTTGGTACTCACTGCTGATCCTCCAGCTCTGTTATGCGGCGCTCCAGTTTCTTGATTTGTGAGCGCAGTGCTTCCGCGTCGTCACCCTGGGATTCGTTGACAAGCTGAATTGCAACGACCCTGACCTGGTGCGGGCTGACTCCATGCACTGTGGTTGAGTTGTCTATCTGAGTGACTTCCTCGACAACCTGATTAAGGTTGATATCAACAGCCGGAGCGCCACCGGACCTGCGCCATAGTTCCTCGAGAAAGCGCGTGGCCTGTTCGTTTTTCAGAAGCGCACGCCAGAAACTACCGTTGAAATAAAGTGCCTGTTCGCTCATGTGTCTTGCGGCTCGATTTCGGCATAAGCGGCGAAGACGGCCCGCTTGACC
>NZ_JAVAMR010000170.1:0-620 GCF_030731025.1 Microbulbifer sp. 2205BS26-8
ACTGCTGGCAAGCAGGCGTATGTGCCGCTGCGATTTGTGCCCGGAGAGGCGTTCCAGTTCGACTGGAGTGAAGACTGGATCAAGATCAACGGAGTGAACACCAAACTACAGATAGCGCATTTCAAGCTCTGCTACAGCCGCGCTTACTTTATGCGAGCCTACCTGACCCAGTCTCACGAGATGCTGTTCGATGCGCACTACCATGCGTTTACCGCGTTTGGTGGTATTCCGGAACGCGGGATTTACGACAATATGAAAACGGCCGTGGACAAGATTGGTCGCGGCAAGCAACGCCAAATTAACAAGCGCTTCCATGCCATGGTCGGCCATTACCTGTATGAGCCTGAATTCTGTAACCCTGCTGCCGGTTGGGAAAAGGGACAAGTTGAGAAGGGCGTACTGGATGCCCGTCACGGGCTCTGGTATGACACACCACCGTTTAAGTCCTTGAATGAGCTTAACAACTGGCTGCAAGAACGTTGTCAGGCACTATGGCGAGAAACGGCGCATCCCCAGTTCAAAACCCGCTCACTAGCAGATTGCCTGGAAGATGAACTACCGGCGATGATGCCAGTTCCCGTGGCCTTCGACGGCTTTGTCGAGCACAGCAAGCGCGTATC
>NZ_JAVAMR010000171.1:0-609 GCF_030731025.1 Microbulbifer sp. 2205BS26-8
CCGCCCAGGCGCAGCGCTTCAGTAACAATCGCAGAACTACGGCTCACAAAGCAATCAAAGTGACAGATGAGGTGAGAGTCTGGATAGAAAAGCTGCTTCGCCAGGAACTGAGCCCTCAACAAGTAGCGGACTACCTGTTGAGGCACAAGCAGGTGTCGTTACACCATGAGACGATTTATCAGATTGTTTACGCCGATAAGGCAGAAGGCGGCGATCTTTACAAGCATTTGCGAGTGCTCTCCAAACCCTACCGCAAACGATATGGCCATTATGACCGACGTGGACAGATCAAAAACCGGGTGGATATCGATGATCGTCCAGAGGTGGTTGATAGTCGTTGCCGAATCGGTGACTGGGAAGGCGATACCGTGGTGGGTAAGGGGCACAAGAGCGCTTTGTTAACCATGGTAGAACGCAAAACGCTGTATACATTGATCGTTCGGCTAACCGGCAAACGGGCCGACTTACTTGCAGAGGCAGCTGTCACGAGCATGAAATCTCTGAAATCGAAGATCAAAACCATTACCCTGGATAACGGTCTGGAGTTTGCGGAGCACGAGAAAATCGCCACCGGCCTTGGTGCAGATGTCTACTTCGCTCACCCGTATT
>NZ_JAVAMR010000172.1:0-602 GCF_030731025.1 Microbulbifer sp. 2205BS26-8
ACGTAGCGGGGCTTTGTGGGCATTCTGCATAAAGTCCGACCAGGAAATAACGGTCTCGGACAAAGTGGTCCTGGGGACCACGATATAAATGTTAAATTCATAGAGAGTCATCACATGAAGTATTTAAAAAAGTTAGCATTCCTATCTTGTTTAGCAACGTCCCCATTCGCGCTCGCTGGGTCTTGGACCACCGCTACTGGAAAACTTGTTGACCTTAGAATCTTCGATGGATTCCAAATTTATGGAACCTTAGAGGGCGTCCAATTGTCATGCAGCAATAATGGTCGATTTCTTGTAACAACGCAAGAATTTACATTGAAAGATCAACTGTTTTCTATGATGCTGGCTGCTCAAGTGTCGGGAAAATCTGTTCAACTGTATGACACTGGTGAATGTAGTAGCAATCGCGATAAAACTATAGTAAACGGTTTAAGGTTTACTGAGTAAGGTACATCATATGGAAGTACTGCAAGCTATTGCAAAATTATTGGGCGGTATAACGTAACCGCTCATTCTACGGCGTTATTGCTCCAACCATAGATGTCTGACCGCAGTGGATTGCGGACAAACTTTTCTTTCCACATCCGCGGCGTTAGATCCGT
>NZ_JAVAMR010000173.1:0-600 GCF_030731025.1 Microbulbifer sp. 2205BS26-8
GTAAATTTTTATATTTGTATGGTTTTTACTGCTGTTATTTTGGTAACCGCAAGAAGCTATTGTGACTCTTGAAATGCCGCCTGTACATTTTGGCAAGTCAAAGGAATTCATGAGTGTTTTAGGGAGGTATTTGGTGTCTGCTGTTTGCATTGCTGTCTCCTTATCGTGTATCAGGCAGAATTTCCATTAGGAGTTTATGTCATTAAATTATTTTTATTTATTTGAGTTCAGGGATGTTGTATTTCAGTGTTGTTTCGCCTGTTGATCAGCTCCACGGGGGTGGTCCAGTTTAAATGTTAGTGCATAGTGGGCCGTGGCACTTTCTCCACGGTGGTTTCCGGGGCCGGTGGGCGGTAGCCCAAGGCACTGTGTGGCCGCTTGGTATTGTAGTGCTTCCTCCACTCCTCAATAATAATTTCCGCCTCTTGTAACGTATAGAATATTTCACCGTTTAGAAGCTCGTCTCTGAGTCGGGCGTTGGAGCTTTCACAGTACCCATTCTCCCAGGGTGAACCCGGCTCTATGTAAGCCACCTTTGCGCCAACAGATGTGGTCCAGTCTCTGACCACCTGTGCAACGAACTCCGGACCATTGTCTGAC
>NZ_JAVAMR010000174.1:0-591 GCF_030731025.1 Microbulbifer sp. 2205BS26-8
AAAAAGACTAGTACAGAGATATTCTGGTTGTATGAAGCGAGTATGCAATCGAATGTCCCACTTCAAAGAACATGGGGAGAAAAGGAGAAAACTCAGGTAGTAAAATCCAGTATACAGCGGCAATCAATTAACTCGGTCTCTGCATTGTCGAATAAGGGCAGGTTCTGACACCAAATCTACAGCCGAAAGTTTACAGCGGACAAGTGTCTGGAGTGCTTCAAGAACTTCCAGAGAAGTCAAAATTGCCTGGTGATCCTATTGTAGATGGCCATCTAGTGTACAAATCAAAATAGGTTCCAGAATATGTCGAATCTGAGAATGTAAATCTTGAGATGGTGATTAGCCGAACTTGAATCCATATGAGTTGGTATGGAACCACCTGAGGAATATAGGGGCCTCGAAGAGGTCGTTAAAGCAAGGCGAATCATTGATGATCCGTGCTAATAAAGACTTACACGAAATAAAGAAAAACAAGAAACTCGTGACATTATTTTTTTAAGAAGCGATTGTATTTTTTTCTGCCACTTAGGTGGTATTGATAAAAATCATTCCAACATTTCGAAAAAAGAGTTCATATATGTATGCATTAAA
>NZ_JAVAMR010000175.1:0-578 GCF_030731025.1 Microbulbifer sp. 2205BS26-8
CTAATAGATCACTGCGTCAACCTCCTGATGAGTTACCTTTTTGAAGTCAGTGGTCTTTGACCGGTGTTGGCGCAACAGGCCATTTGTATTTTTGAGTTCGTAATCCAAACATGTAGAAGATCCCGCATATCACTGCGCGTGTACTCAGCCCAGAAGGTTTCTCGGATATATTCAATAACGGAGCATATTGTGAGGGAAACTTTGCTTTCCAGTTCCTCACAGAGATTTATTTGTTGTAAATCACTTAAATGACACGCACGTCCTTGGTAGTTCGTCTTTACCAATCCCGCAATACTGTCTGACATGTATTTTCTGCATATTATTTTAACCATCCGTTGGAAAAACCCTTCATATTTCCAACTATACCAATATTTTTTCTTATTACAATAAGAATATTATCTTTGCAGAAAATAATTCTTGCCAGGTTATTCAGTTGATAGATCACTGCATCAACTTCTTCTTGCTGAGTTACCTTTTTGGTTCTTCGTAAATCAGTATGAAGGCGTTGGCTCCATATCCAGGCCACCGCAATAGAATATAGTGGACCCCGGATTTGAGACAGTTCGAATGCATTAGTT
>NZ_JAVAMR010000176.1:0-573 GCF_030731025.1 Microbulbifer sp. 2205BS26-8
CCCGGATTTTGCACGGCCAGCTTCACACCGCAGCATTTTATGCTTTTGGCCTGAGCGGAACTGGAGCTGCTGACTTTTGCTGGCAATTTATCCTCTTTGAACAGGTTTTGTTCGACCCAGGCTGCGCTGGACACAACTTCCCCTTACCCCGTTATTTGTCTGTGCCGGGAGCAGCACTTCAAGACTCTACGTCGGTACCAAACGGGTAGCCAGCTTGCAGAAGATTTCTCTGTCAGGAAACAATGTCGGCAGCAGGAAGCGAAAGCGGCGCGTATTCTTGATCACCACGGCCCCAATTGTTTCTTAGAGAGTAATCAGGATAATAGTGGTTACGGTGGCCACTATATACCTGTTACATCGTACCACAATGCGCTTCCAGCCCCAGGAAGAAACGGCTATCGTTGATGTGGTAATTTTCTTATGCTCAAGAGGCGTCTATGTGGCGAATATTTATCTTTATTCAAACGATTGGACTTCTACTGGCTTCTTCTTCCACGATAAGCGCAGTCCGTACCTCAGAAACAACCATTTCAAGAACTGATGGATCGGAGATCACCCTGATTGTTCGGCGAG
>NZ_JAVAMR010000177.1:0-552 GCF_030731025.1 Microbulbifer sp. 2205BS26-8
ACCGTAGGATTCAGTCCACACAAAGTCCTGATAGCCATCTTTGTTCAAATCAACAAAAGTGCCCTTACTACCACCCATTGTTCCCAGATCGACAAAGCCGGTTCCGGTGCTGAGTTGCACGTGCATGCCACCATAGTTCCCGGTATAGGCAATATCTGTGAGGCCATCACTATTAATATCTATCGCAATTGGATTCTTCGATGTCTTTTCCGTACTAAGAAACCCCATAGAGCGGAACTCACCCATGGGCTGGTCGAATATGGCAACCCGATATCCCGCAGGTGTTGCCACCAGGAGGTCCATTGCCCCGTCGCCATTAAAATCCCCCAGGGTATCTGGCACACGGCTAACCAAACCCAGACCGTTAACGCCCGGAACATCCAGTGGGTACTTGGTGGATTGACTACTGAACTTATAGTAACGATTGGAAGAAACCGCTTCTCCTGACGGCTCCAGCAGGCGAACCTCTACCTCGCCCCCGGTTCCACTTCTGTAGTAAGCTGAAATGTAATCTGCAAGACCATCGCCATTGAAGTCGGCAAAAATAGCGTC
>NZ_JAVAMR010000178.1:0-544 GCF_030731025.1 Microbulbifer sp. 2205BS26-8
GCGAGAAACTTTGCAGCATCGTTAACGGCTCTACTGTCAGGAAATTACAGCGAAAGCAAGATCGATATGACTGAGGCCGTCAATCGCAAGCTGAAAGGCTGGTCAGCGTTCTATCAGTTCACTGACTTCAAGGCCAAAATCTTCAGTCGCATTGACGGAATTGTTTTCTGGAAAATGGCCCACTGGCTGGGCCGCAAATACCGCTCTCGACTAAAACCGTTGATGCGTCACTGGTTCAAAAGGCCGGCACCGGGTCAAAGTAAGACTTGGGTGCTGTACGGCAAGACAAATCAGGGACACTTCTGTGGTGCCATCTTGTACCGGCTTGTCGGGCGGGGTAGCCGGCGGTTCCGCTGGCGCCTTCCTGAAGGTAACCCATACCAAAGGAATGAACTCCGGAATACATGGACTTCGCGCTTTCCTGAAGTGGCAATGGCATTTGCCAGCGGCTAAATGGAGAGCCGGATGCGCTGAAAGGTGCACGTCCGGTTCGGAGAGGAGAGGCAGGGAGATAGTTCGACTACGCCCTGCCTCTTACTCTACT
>NZ_JAVAMR010000018.1:0-67395 GCF_030731025.1 Microbulbifer sp. 2205BS26-8
GCTTCAATTCCCGGCTAATCGTTGAAGGTGAGCGCCCCAACAAAGCCGCAACCTCCTTCTGGTTATGTTCTGCTTTCAATAATACGTAAATCTGGTATCTCTCTTCTTCGTTCAGCTGGTGGTAACTCATCAATGCTTCCTCTCTTGGTCGGGAGAAGCGCGGAGTCTACCAACTGGCTCCTCTCCTTATCCAGTTGCACTTATTATCCGAAACCATAAAATAAAGAAAATAGAAATTTAAAGATAAAAATTTCCAGCACAATACCCATATAATCCGTAGTGATCTGTACTCAGAAAGAGCAGATTGCAATCACTTTCATCGATTAAGCCAATCTACAATAAGAAAGCATAACATTCATTACTATACAGACAATCAATGCTCCCCAACTTATTGCGATGCGTAGTGATTCTGAGTTACACCTAGGAATTGCTGGACAAAGAAAGGCCTTTTAGACGATCATGACAACTTCAAGCCAAAGCGCTAAGGATATAATGCGGAGAAAATATTAGTGAACCGCTGTTGATACTTGAGATATGTATCAGATTGACATCGGCAAGCATTATTCATTTGAGGTTCTCCACCTATGGCCATGAGCCGTTATAACAACAAATCACTGGAGAGATCAATGAGCAAACCTTATCCGTTCGGATGTAGCCCACTGGCGATAGCTTTTGCCATCGCCAGTGGGCCATATGCCCTGGGTGAAGAGCTGGCCCTAGAAGAGGTTACCGTCAGCGCCCAGAAGCGCGAGCAAAATACGTTGGAAGTTCCGGTTACCGTGGACACCTTTTCCAGCAAAGACATAGACAACACCATTGCACTCACGTTGAGTGATATGGCCGATTACATTCCCGGTTTTGAGGCCGGCTCCGGCATCACCCAATCGGCACTGAGTATCCGCGGTGTTAGCAGCCCGAGCATCAGTGCTGGCGGCGACCCATCTGTAGCCGTTTTCTACGACGACGCCTATGTGCCAAGCCCGGCCACGTCTATGGTTTTTGCTGATATGCAGCGGGTGGAAATCCTGAAAGGACCGCAGGGCACATTGTTCGGTCGCAATGCGGCTGCCGGCATGGTCAATATGGTGCCGACCCCACCACAAGATGATTTCGATGCTTTTTTATCAGCACACTTTGGCAACTACGGCCTGCAGCAGCTGGAGAGTATGATCAACACGCCGGTGACCGACAAGCTATTCGTACGTGGCAATTTGATGAGTTATCAGCGAGACGGCTTTGTGAGTAACGTTTATCCCGGCGGTATTAATTCAGGGGCGGAGAACATTGTCACCGGGCGCTTGGCAGCCCGCTGGGAAATGAGTAATAGCACCACCGCACAGCTCGCCTATGACTGGGACGAAGTGGACAATGCCCCGCGCCAGGCCATCGGCGTCAGCCCATATGGCTACGGCACCGATCCCTTTGCCGGCAAGGTGGAAAATGATGTGATGGACGGCGGCGAGACCCGCTCCATGTTCGCGGTCAACGCCAAGTTGGAGCACAATTTCGACGAATACTGGAGTCTCAAATGGGTATCCAGTTATCGCCAGTGGGAAACCTATAATCGCGAAGAGGAGGATGGCACCGCCGATCCCAGTCGTTACCTGGATACCAACAATATTTTCGATTCCAATATCACCTATCACGAGCTACAGGTGAACTTTACCGGAGAGCACTTGGTTGCAGTCATGGGAGCCAATTATTCTCGCGAGGATATTTTTCAGAGCACCATCGTCACTGCCACTGCCAGTTCGGTGACACGACTGGTGACCACTGATGTCGTCAATGATCCGACTTTACGCGGACAGATCGCCAGTGGCGCTGCACTATCGGTGGGCGGATACTCGGGCGATGATGGTATTGGTGATATAGCCGCAGCCCAAGCACTGGCAGCGCTTGACAGCATTGATCATTTGTGGGAACCGGGCGACTGGGCCACCTTCACTACGCTGGTCACCGGATCCACCCTACCCCAGACCAGCGAAATGTACGATATGATCGCCTATAACCTACTCGGCACCGGTATGCTGTTTGACCCAGACTATACTGGCCGGGACTGGGTAGAACGGGTGGACAATACAGGAAACTTTACCAATCACGGCGTCTATTTCGATCTGGATTACGCTGTCACCGATACAATCAATCTACTCGCCGGCCTGCGCTACAGTACCGATGAGAAATCCTTTACCTGGTTGACACCCGGCACCAGTTTTCGCGATTTGCGCCCAGGAGTGGAGCAAGTGATTTTCTCCATTGCGGATAACTATAACGTGGGAGAGGGCCTGCGCGAAGCCAGCAACGAGTGGCATGCAACCACCGGCCGCCTGGTGGGACAATTTCACTTTAATGAGCGGGCGATGGCATTTTTGTCCTACTCAAACGGCTATAAGTCCGGCGGTTTCGATTCACTCAACCTGCTCACCGCCGATACGCCGATCGAACCGGAGGAAGTGGACAATATTGAACTGGGTGTGAAAGGCGATCTGCTCGACAGCCTGCGCGTACAGCTCAGCTATTTCGATATGGCTATCGACAACCGTCAGCGCAGTGTCGAGAGCAAACCGCCAGGCTCCGCCAACGCCCTGCCGCGGGTGATCAACGGTGACCAGCAATTTAACGGCTTCGAAATCACCGTTGACTGGCTGCCCATTGACACACTGCGCCTGGGCCTGGTGACAACGATCCGCGACCAGGTATCCCAGTGGAACCCCTTCTACGATGCCGAGGGCGAACTGCAACAGGATCGAGACAAGTCCACCGCCAACACCGCCTATACCCTGAGCATGGACTGGGCACCGACGGTACCCGTGGGATCAATGCAATTCCATATGGATTACATCTACGCAGAGAACAGCGACGAGCTGGCGCCAGGCTATCTGGCCAGTTTCAATACTATCGAGGGTGTCGGCGAGGATGATCAGCGCCTTAACGGCCGACTGTCATGGCAGAGCGACAGCGGCAGCTACATGCTGGCATTATGGGTTCGAAACCTGTTCAACAACGAACGCGCAGCTATTCCCAGCGGCCGCACACTGGATGTGTTTGGCACACCCTATACGAGTGTTTTCGAACCACGCACTTATGGCGCTGAGATGCGCTACAACTTCTGAATTTTGCAAAGCGGGAGCCCTACGGTTCCCGTGCGGCAAACCCCTACCCTCGGCCTTTTTGCAGATCCTGTGTTGTGAATAGCGCATTATTTGTCGCCCACAACTGATTGTGAATTATTAAAGGCGAGGAATTGTGCTAGCTCTCACCAAATACTCGCTGGCCCTTCCCTGCTCTGGGTGTGTACGCAGGGCGGACTCTCAATATCCTGCAACCTGGCCGTCCTTGCGACTCTCAGAGGCCCCCCAATAAACGCCCTGCTCTTCATCGCGCAGAATGGCCTGGTAGCCGCCATAAGGGCCGCTTTCAAAGCGCAGCTGATGTCCCATCTGTACCAGCTTGCGGCGCGTTTCCAGAGGGAATCCATCTTCGAGACTCAGGTAGCCTCCATCGAGCATCCTCTCATCTGTAGGCTGGCTGGAGCCACTGTGGAGGATACGGGGTGTATCCCCTGCTTCCTGTACATTGAGGCCAAAGTCAATCATATTGATCATGATCTGGGCATGCATCTGCGGCTGGGTAGGCCCACCCATCACACCAAAGCTCATCAGTGGTTTACCGTCTTTGGTTACAAACGCCGGGATGATTGTGTGAAAAGGACGTTTGCCGGGCTGATACTGATTGTAGTGTCCCTCCTTGAGACTGAACATCTCGCCGCGATCCTGAAGAATAAATCCCAACTCCCCTGGGGTCATACCAGAACCCATACCGCGATAATTACTCTGAATTAACGACACCATATTGCCATCTTCATCAGCGACAGTAAGATAGATGGTATCGCCGTGCCTCAGGGCAAGATTGCCGGCATCGTAGCGTTTGGAAGCGCTCTCAAGATTGATGAGCTTGCGCCGCTCGGTGGCATACTCCTTGGAGATCAGCTGCTGTACCGGCAGGCGATTGAATGCAGGGTCTGCGTAATAGTTAGCTCTATCCTCGAACGCCAGCTTCTTGGCCTCCGCAAATAAGTGCAGATAGCCAGCGCTGTTTCTGCCCATGGCAGCCAAATCATACCCTTCCAGGATATTCAAAATCTGCAATGCCGCTATGCCCTGACCATTGGGCGGCAACTCCCATAAATCGTAACCCCGATAGTTGGTAGAGACCGGCTCAACCCACTCTGAACGATGAGCTGTCATGTCTTCGTAACTGAGGAAGCCACCTTGATTTTTCACATAGGCGGCAATTTCGCGAGCAATATCGCCTCTGTAGAAAGCATCCCGACCTCCTTTTGCAATACGACGGTAGGTCTTTGCAAGGCGGGGATTGCGAAACACCTCACCTTCTTGTGGCGCTCTGCCATTGGGCATAAATGTCTCGCGAAAACCGGGGTAAGACTGCAGTCGCGGTACTGACCTGTTCCAATAGTAAGACACCAGCTGAGTTACGGGAAACCCTTGTTCTGCGTAGTCGATTGCAGGTGCCAGAATTTCATCCATCGGCAATTGCCCAAACCGTTGATGGAGCTGGAACCAACCCGAGACGGCCCCAGGGACCGAGACCGGCAAAGGCCCATAAGAGGGAATCTTATTGTGACCATTATTGGCAAAATATTCGAATGGGAGAGATAGTGGCGAACGACCGCTGGCATTGAGCCCGTAGAGTTTCTTATCTTTTGCACTCCACACCAGTGCGAACAGATCGCCCCCGATACCACACCCTGTGGGCTCCATCAGGCCCTGAGCTGCATTGGCGGCAATCGCTGCGTCCACCGCGCTGCCACTGCGTTTGAGGATGTCAAGTGCTATCTGTGTCGCTAGGGGTTGACTGGTGGCCGCCATCCCACGATTGGCTAATACCGGCGAGCGACTGGCGAAGCCCTCCCCGTTTACGCGGTCGAAGGCAACAGAAGCCGGTAAACCCCCTAGTATTGGGCTTAAATACAGCGCGATGAGTACTTTGTGAAATATACGTCTCATAGCAGAGATTCCTCTTATTTTTATACCGATGTAACAGAAGCTGGGTATTTATACCAGCCCCACTTCCAGTTGATCGATAAAAATCTGTATTCGAGAGGTCTTGGTTTTTCGTCTAAATCTTCACATTTGTGCTTTTGAATATTGTAATGGATAAAATACAAGATAACGACTTTATAAGTATATTCTTTGAAATGCTCGATGTCATGAGCGAGTACGAGCAGGCTTGCGGAATAAAAAGCCGTGATTTTTAGTGTCCACCTGCCCAGGCCCAACAATCTGGAGTAGAAAACGCCCTGGTCGGCCTAGCCGGTATTGACGAGGCAGTCGACTTCGGTGTGGCAGATGACTACTGGGGCCAGCGCCTAGAGGCCGCCGTTAGCCTGGCTCCCGGTACAACCCTGTAGGGCGATACCATACGCGCATTGGCAAAGCCGTTGCTGGGCCCGGTAAAAACTCCCAAGGCTATCCATATTCTACCCGCACTGCCTCGCAGCCCGGTGGGCAAGGTGGTGCGCAGAGAGGTGCAGGCTCTGGTATATCCCCGCTGAGCGCGATGGCATGTGTCAGAAGTTTGTTTATTGGTAACAAATATCCAATATAAGGCTCACGCTATGATCGATGCCAGCACAAGCGGTATGGCGCGTATGGCGCATTTCGCAAAAACACAACCACGCACGGGTATGGCGGGCAACCTGGATTACCAGATTGAATCTGTTATCGAAGGCAGGGTAGTTTATCACTACACTCCTAAGCAACGGCACCAAAATCTGATTGGCTCATTGCACGGAGGTATTCTCGCAGCGCTTTTGGATAGTGCTATGGGCGCCTCTGTGATGACCAAACTGGGCCCGGGTGAAAATCACAGTATGATCGACCTGACGATTAAATTTATTGGCGCGGTGCGTGATGAAGAACCATTGGTTATTGAGGCACAGGTAGATCATTGCGGAAAACGCCTGTTCGCCACTAGCGGCAGTATCCGCACGGCAAAGGGCCAATTGATTGCCTGTGCGCTAGCAAATGCGGTGCGATTGTAATCCCCCCGCGTTTAAACTCTGCCGCTCTATCACCAACATGCACGCTATCACTCTACCGATCTACAGCTTCGGTCAGTAGTTTCTGGACGAAAGCCACTGTGCCTTGAAGAGTACTCAAGTCAATATCCACAGGCTTTGCCAGTGAATATTGACCAAAAGGACAGTTTGCTTTACAGCGGTTGCGACAAACTATGACCGTACTGCCCAGAGAGTGTATGTACAATCATGCCGGGCATCGTGAAAGACATTCAGCACCAAACTCAAAGTTGAATCTTGTCGCGATTCTTCTTAAGCGTTGCTGCACCAATCCCTTTGACGTCCAGCAGCTGTTCCACCGACGTAAATGGACCGTGCTTTTCCCGGTGCTCAACGATCAATTGCGCTTTCTCTGTCCCCACACCTTCCAACTTCTCTGCCAGTTCAGCAACAGAAGCACTGTTGACGTTGATCTTAGTGACCACCTGTTTGACGGCTTCAGGCCTCGCATCATTTGCAGTGATTGTAGGTGACAGGTAAAGCGAGAAAACGAGAACAAGCAGGGAAGGGATTATTACGCGGATATTTTTCATGATAGGCTCCCAGTGAAAGTCTTCTTATTTTCACATTGGGACTGCTTACTACCCCAAGCCACAGCATAATACCAACATGCTGAGCAAAATCCGCTTACCATCCATTACACTGCATCACACGGGTCAGGGCCGACAGTCCTTAGTGATCCGCAATCTCAGCCAAGATATCCCGCAGCGACTGCAAAGGATCACTAGCTGCTGTGATCGGCCGCCCAACAACCAGAAAGTCGGCACCCTGGACCCTGGCCTCAGAAGGCGTGAGTGTGCGCCGCTGGTCGCCCCTATCACTCCAGGCCGGGCGAATACCGGGACTCACCAGCACAAATTCTGGCCCACAGGTCTCGCGCAGAACCCGGGCCTCGCGGGCCGAGCACACCACACCATCCAGACCACAGTTTTTTGCGCTGGAGGCGAGAGACAGCACCTGCGTTTTCAGAGGTCTGAAAATCCCCACTGCCGCCAGCTCCTCCGCAGTGGTGCTGGTCAATACGGTTACCCCGGTAAGCAATGGTTTTTTTTCACCAAACTCTCTCAGAGCCTGCACAGCTGCACGCATCATCCGCTCACCACCGCTGGTATGTACGTTTACCATCCAGACACCAAGACGTGCAGCTGCCTTTACTGCCGCGGCAACAGTATTGGGAATATCGTGAAACTTCAGGTCCAGAAAAACCTCAAAGCCACGCCTAACCAGGGTACGAACCAGATCGGGGCCCGCTGCAGTAAACAATTCCTTGCCAACTTTCACCCGACAAAGAGCGGGGTCCAACTGGTCGGCCAGTTCCAGAGCCCTGTCGGCATGATCGTAATCCAGTGCAACAATAATCGGGGAAGAAACCTGAGCCTGCAAAGAAATACCTCATTAAAATTGTCTCTACCCAGCGACAAGCTGGGCCTGAGCGCTTTCCCTGTCGGTTCCACTACTCACCTTCAATTCCCTTGACGGAGCGAACAGAATCCCAGTGTTTACAGCTGGGGCAGAGCCAGTGCAACTGATTGCCGGAAAAACCACAGTTGCTGCAGCGATAGTGGGGACGGCTGGCAATCAATTGATCCACCAGTGTCTTGAGTAAGGACAGATTTTCACGGGCCCTGCCCTGTGCTGTTCCGATGTACAGATCGAGAAAACGTCCCAGGCCTCGCAGGGATGGACGCAGTGCCAATTGCTCACCCATAAAAGCAGCGGCGGCTGCTTCACTATCCTGCTGTTGGATGCGCTCTGTCAACGCAATGAGCACACTGTTTGAGGGATGCTCATTGAGAAGGGACTCCAGGTAGCGATCCAGCCCCTTTCCGTCTCCTAATTCTATGTAGCAGGTAATCAGAAGCTCCAGTATCTCTGGAATATAATCGGGGTTTTGCTTGGGGATTCGCTGTAGCACCTTAATGGCATCCCGCGGTTTTCCTAGTAAATATTCCAGGCGCGCCCACAGCAGACAGGCCCTTACAGATCCGCGATCATAGCTCAGGGCTGCGTCGATATGTTTGCGTGCACTGAGATAATCCTTGCCGGTGATCGCCTCTTCCGCCAGCTCACAACAAAAGTGGGCCTGTATTGATGCCCAGTCGGCAGACAAACGTTTGAAACGGCGGCCATGGAGCAAATTGACAGCGTGAATAGCCTTGGCCCATTCGCGTTCATCCCGATACACTTCCACCAAGTGTTCAAGGCTGGTGGTGCGCAGTTCCTGGGCGGTCTCCACCAGTTCTTGCAACAGGCGCTCAGCCCGATCGAGCCAACCCGCCGCAATGTAATCGCAGGCCAGTTCAAACTGCGCTTTATGCTGACTCTGCCGGGCCAGGCTGGGGCGTGAGAGAAGATTCTGGTGTACCCGTATTGCCTGATCGTACTCCCCGCGCCGGCGCAGCAGGCTGCCCAGTGCCAAGTGGGTTTCAAAGGTTGTGGGACTGACTTCGAGGGAATCGATAAACTTCTCGATGGTGTCGTCGTGGCGCTCGCTCAGGAGATAATTGAGCCCCTGGGCATAGGAGCGGGCCAGGGACTCCTCCTGTTCGCTACAGTCAGGTTTCTTCCTGGAGCTACCTCGCCCTAATACCCAGCCGATAGCAATCGCTGCCAGCAGGAAAAAGAAGTAGGTAAAATCAGGCAATTCAATCTCCGGAAACCTTTTGATGCGCAGCGTGCAGCTCACGCTCCAGCTTCTTGAGCTGCTTGTTCAGTCCGCGTACACGGCGGCGCTGGGAATACATAGGGAGTAAACTGGCCAGGAAGCCCAACAGAACCCCCAGCAGCAAAGTGCTGATGAGCCACACCCCCACACTGCCTGAATACAGGGTATTACCTGCAATCACCGGCGCAATAACCTGGGGGTTTTCCACAGCAAAATAAATGCCGAAGGCCACACACACCAGGGCCAACAAGCCATAGGCAATATGCACCAACCAGTGCAAAAATGACAAGGGAACCTCCGAGTTCCGCCAAGAGGGTTTACCAACCTGGGCCTTAGGCTTTCGGGGCGGATGATAGGGTCACCAGCGAAAGCCGACTATCAACCCAGCCGTGCAGTGTAATCATACTTCGAACCCCGTCTCTCCGTTCATACTGCGATTAACTCTGTCACGCAGTTCTTTTCCTGGTTTAAAGTGGGGCACATATTTGCCGGATAGTGCTACCGCATCTCCAGTCTTGGGGTTCCTCCCGGTACGGGGCCCCCGGTAGTGCAGGGAAAAACTACCAAAACCCCGAATTTCGATGCGCTCTCCCTGGGAAAGTGCGTCGGACATGGTATCCAGCAGTACCCTCACCGCCAATTCTACATCTTTCACTGGCAGCTGATCCAATCTCAACGCAATCCTTTCGATCAATTCAGATTTGGTCATGCGCTCGATAACCTCTGCAAGTTATTGATTATTCTAGCGTAGCCCGGTAATCATCTAATACAAAGCCGGACTGGGCAACCCCAGTCCGGCTCTCGGAACACGCCAAATAAACTCTTTGGCGTACTGACTGAACAGTCAAGAAAATACTAGTCCTTGTTGCTCATCTGTGCCTTGATCAAGTCACCGATCGTGGCCGGCTGCACTTGTTCGGACTGCTTTTTGCTGTGATCCTTAATGGCCTGTTTTTCTTCATCCTGATCCTTGGCTTTGATAGACAGGCTGATCACACGGTTCTTGCGATCCACACTGGTGATTTTAGCCGTAATTTTCTCGCCTTCTTTCAGGACATTGCGTGCATCCTCAACCTTGTCGCGGCTGATTTCGGAGGCCCGCAGAATACCTTCAACCTCATCCGCCAGGGAAACAACGGCCTGCTTGGCATCCACCTCTTTAATCGTGCCGGTAACAAAACTCCCACGGTCGCTGGTCGCAACAAAGTCGGAGAACGGATCCGATTCCAACTGCTTGATGCCCAGGGAGATACGCTCGCGTTCGGAATCGATACCCAGAATCACAGTCTCGATCTCGTCGCCCTTCTTGAATTTGCGAACCGCTTCCTCTCCCGCTTCATTCCAGGAGATATCGGATAAATGAACCAGGCCGTCAATGCTGCCATCGAGACCGATAAAGATACCAAAATCGGTGATGGACTTGATCTTGCCGGAAATTTTATCGCCCTTGGCAAATTTACGTGCAAAAGCATCCCATGGATTTTCCTGGCACTGCTTGATACCCAGGGAAATGCGTCGACGCTCCTCATCGATATCGAGAATCATCACCTCTACCTCGTCGCCCACCTGGACAACTTTGGACGGGTGAATATTCTTGTTGGTCCAATCCATTTCGGAAACGTGCACCAGGCCCTCAACCCCCTCTTCCAGTTCGGCAAAACAGCCGTAGTCGGTCAGGTTGGTAACAACTGCTTTGACGCGGCTGTTTTCCGGGTAGCGCTGCTTGATAGATACCCAGGGGTCTTCGCCCAGCTGCTTCAATCCCAAAGAGACACGGCTGCGATCGCGGTCGAACTTCAAGACTTTTACCTGGATCTCGTCGCCAACATTCACAATCTCGCTCGGATGCTTAATGCGTTTCCAGGCCATATCGGTGATGTGCAGCAGACCGTCGATACCACCCAGATCTACAAACGCACCGTAGTCGGTCAGGTTCTTTACAATTCCCTTGATGCTCATACCTTCCTGCAAGCTCGCCAGCAGGGCCTCGCGCTCTTCGGAAGTGGCAGCCTCCATCACCGCACGACGGGAAACCACAACGTTGTTGCGCTTGGCATCCAGCTTGATAACCTTGAATTCAAGCTCCTTACCCTCCAGATGCGCGGTGTCGCGCACCGGGCGAACATCGACCAGAGAGCCGGGCAGAAACGCGCGGATATTGGCAACATCCACTGTAAAGCCACCCTTAACTTTGCCACTGATAACCCCTTTGACCACCTCGTCAGCTGCGTGGGCCGCGTCGAGGATTTTCCAGGCTTCAGCGCGCTTGGCTTTCTCGCGGGACAAACGGGTTTCCCCAAATCCGTCTTCAACCGCCTCCAGGGCAACCTGCACTTCGTCACCCACCTGCAGTTCGATTTCGCCTCTGTCGTTGATGAACTGGGCAGCGGGAATAACGCCCTCTGACTTCAGGCCCGCGTGTACAGTTACCCAGTCTTTATCTACATCAATGACAACACCGGTAACAATAGCACCCGGTGCCATTTCGACGCTTTTCAGGCTCTCTTCAAATAATTCAGCAAAGCTCTCGCTCATTACATTACCTATAGTGAAGGGTTCAGCCGTTGGTAACTGTTGAGTGTAGTCAACCGCCAGCCGCGACCCCAGCCGCGCTGCCAGCACGCGGGTCGGATTACAACAACGGCCGGGCAATTCTGGCAAGACCCGGCCGCTGTCGTTAGAAAAACGGGTTGGTACTGGTTAAGCGGGCTTAGGGAACCCCGGGCTGGATCCGGTCGAGTACCAGCGTCAGTACCCGCTGCAGGACTGCCTCAATATCGACCCCGGTACTGTCGAGTTCAACCGCATCCTCAGCGGCAGCCAGGGGAGAGGCTTCTCGGTTCATATCCAGTGCGTCACGGGCACGGATGTCCTCCAGCAGGTCGCGGAGGCTAACAGAAACCCCCTCCCCCCGCAACTGCGCCGCCCGCCTTCTGGCGCGCTCCTCGGCACCCGCGGTCAAGTAGATTTTGACTTGGGCGTCGGGGAAAACCGTGGTGCCCATATCCCGACCGTCGGCCACAAGGCCCGGCAGCCGCCGAAAATCCCGCTGTCGTTGCAGCAGGGCTGCACGCACCGCCGGAATCGCAGCCACCCTGGAAGCAGCCATACTCACCCGCTCCATGCGAATGTCACTGGTGACCTCACGTCCCTCCAGGTAAACCTGCAGCTGGCTATCGTGCACAGCAAAGCGAACATCGAGTTCCTTTGCCACCTGCGCCAATGCGACCTCATCGGTCAGGTCCACCCTCCTGTCCAGGGCCGCCAGCGCCGCTGTCCGGTACAGGGCGCCCGAATCCAACAGGGAGAAATTCAACCGCTCCGCCAGCAACTTGGCAATAGTGCCCTTGCCCGATCCGCTGGGTCCATCAATCGCGATGACCGGCGGCAGCTTGTTTGTATCACTCATATAGTTTTTTGCACAACTCGACATCGTTATGAACGGCACAAGCCGGGTCCAAAACCCCTGCACTGCGAGCCTGACGATTAAGCCAATTGCAACCGCAGACCCACGCTGACAGCCAGGTCGGCAAAATTCGGAAAGGAGGTCGCCACGTTGGCGCAGTGCAGGATGCGGATTGTATCCTTTGCGCGCAAAGATGCCACAGCAAAGGCCATGGCAATGCGGTGATCCCCCAGGCTATCGACAGTTCCCCCACTAAATACCGTCCGCTCCCGCCCACCCGGTATCACAATGCCATCCGGAGTCGGCTTCGCTTCCACGCCCAGAACCGCGAGGCCATCCGCCATCGCCTGGATCCTGTCACTCTCCTTGACACGCAGTTCGGCAGCACCCGTCAGCACTGTCTCTCCATCCGCACAGGCTGCGGCAATAAACAATGCCGGGAATTCATCAATGGCGAGCGGCACCTGCGTCTCAGGAATTCGGATGCCTTTTAGAGGTGAGTAACGCACCCTGATATCCGCCACAGGCTCGCCGCTGATCTCGCGCTTGTTGAACTGTTGAATGTCAGCCCCCATCAAACCCAGAATATTGATCACGCCATGGCGGGTCGGATTGACACCGACATGTTCCAGCACAATATCTGAACCGGGCGAGATTGCCGCAGCCACCATAAAGAAGGCCGCGGAGGAGATATCCGCTGGCACATCGATATGGCAGGCCTTGAGATTGCCCCCGCCACAGAGCGTGGACTTGGCACCATCGCGATGCACCGGATAGCCAAATCCCTGCAACATGCGTTCAGTGTGATCGCGTGTCGGCGCAGGCTCCACAGTCGAGGTTTCGCCGCTGGCATAGAGGCCAGCCAGCAAGACTGCGGATTTCACCTGGGCACTGGCCATTGGCAAGCGATAATCGATCCCGTACAGCCGGCGCCCCCCTTTGATGCGCAGAGGTGGCCGTCCTCCAGAGCCCGTTTCAATGATCGCCCCCATCTCCCGCAGGGGACCGGCAACCCGATCCATAGGGCGCTTGGACAGAGATGCATCACCGGTCAGGGTGATATCGAAACCCAACCCGGCAAGGAGGCCCGCCAGCAGGCGCATTGAGGTGCCGGAGTTACCCAGATAGAGTGGTCCCGGCGGCGTCTTCAGGCCACGCAAACCTACACCGTGGATGGTGACCCGCCCATTGACCGGCCCCTCGATAACCACCCCCATATCGCGAAAGGCCTGCAGGGTCGCCAGTGCATCCTCTCCCTCAAGAAAGCCCGCTACCTCTGTCACACCCTCTGCCAGAGAGCCCAGCATGATTGCGCGGTGTGACATGGACTTGTCGCCGGGCACACGCAGCCTGCCGATGACACACCCCCCTGGCTGAGCGGTAAAAGTCATTGCTTTTGTCGGCATAAATTCTGAACACGCTTGTTTTGTCAACACTTTGGTTACCTGATCCCGCGCTGTTTTGGCACGGGTAAATACACCCATCAGACTGGTGCTGTCACCGGAGGCGATGGCTTCGCGCAAGGCCGACAGGTTGAGGCTATAGAGGTCGATTGCCTTTAGAATGGCGTAACGGTTGGCCAGCATGATGTCTCGCCACATTACCGGATCACTGGAAGCGATACGGGTAAAATCGCGAAATCCCCCCGCGGCATAGCGGAATATATTTTCATTTTCCGCGTCGTGCGCCAGCGTATCCACGAGACTAAAGGCAATCACGTGAGGAAGATGGCTGGTAGCTGCGAGTACAGCATCGTGCTCTTCCACAGACATCTTTAACACTGACGCACCCGCTACCTGCCACAATTGCACCACCCGCTGCAAATGGCCTGTACCGGTCTCGGGCAGGGGGGTTAGGATAACCCGGTGATTGTAATAAAGGTCATCGCGCGCAGCGGCTGCGCCACTGTGCTCAGAGCCCGCGATGGGGTGACCCGGTACCAAAAAACTGGGCACCCTACCCCACACTGTTTTCGCCGCGCGCACCACACTGCCTTTGACACTGGCACCATCTGTCACTGTAACGCCCTCAGGCATGTAGGCTCTAATTTGGGCAAACACCGATTCCACAGCCAGGGTTGGCACAGCGATAAAAACCAGATCACTGGCTTCCAACTGGGGCAGAACCTCGGCAAGACTGCTGCTGGCACTGTCAACTATCCCGAGCGATTTTGCCTGTTCGCAGGTTTTCCCCGGGGGCGCAACCCCAATCACCTCGCGACATGCCCCTGCAGTTTTTAATGCGAGTGCAAAACTACCACCTATCAGGCCGACTCCAATGACTACGAGCCGGCCAACTTGCACTTGATCCATCACAGCACACCGCGCGGGTAAGAACCGAGCACTTTCACGTCCGAGGCACAAACACCCACTTCCCGCAGGGCCGAGGCAATATTTTTTGTGTCTCGATGTCCCACAAAGTCGATAAAAAAGACATAATTCCAGTTGCCGGACTGGGACGGGCGCGTCTCCACACGGGTGAGATCAACGCCAAAGCGACGGAATGGTTCCAGCAGATTGTGCAAGGCGCCGGGCTCATTTCGCATTGATACCATCAAAGAGGTCTTGTCGTCACCGCTCGCCGGTACTTCCTGAGTACCGATAATCAAAAAACGCGTGGAATTATCCGGGCGGTCTTCAATTTTTCCTGATAAGATCTTCAGGCCGTACAACTCAGCCGCCATATCGCCAGCGATGGCTGCGGCATTCCACTCCCCCTTGACACGCACAGCCGCATCGGCATTGCTGGCTACCGCTACCCGCTCTACGTTGGGATAGTGTGCATCGAGCCACTTGCGACACTGTGCCAGACTCTGCGCGTGGGAATAAATGCGCGTGATTGCGTCTGCCCGAGTGACATCCGAAATCATCAGGTGGTGGTGAATACGCAGCTCCACCTCTCCACAGATGTATAAATTGGAGGTCATAAAATTGTCCAGGGTATGGTTAATGACCCCCTCTGTGGAGTTCTCTACGGGCACAACCCCGTAGTTCACCGCACCTGCCTCCACCTCGCGAAACACCTCATCAATAACCGCCAGGGGGCGACTCTGTGCGGAGTTACCAAAATGTTTTAACGCAGCCTGCTGGGTAAAGGTCCCCTCCGGCCCCAGGTAGGCCACCTTAACCGGCTCTTCGAGAGCCAGACAGGCAGACATAATTTCCCGGAACAGACGCGCCATTTCCTCATCGGTTAAAGGGCCGCTATTGCGTTCCATCGCCCGGCGCAGTACCTGAGCTTCGCGCTCGGGCCGGTAATACAGGGCATCCCCACCGGTTGCCTTTTTCACCGCGGCAACTGCCAGTGCACAGTTGGCTCTTTCACTGATCAGCCGGGCGATATCGCCATCAATGCTGTCAATACGATTGCGCAGCTCCAGCAAGCGCTGGTCACCACTTACAGTTTCCTCGGTCATCCGCCTTTTTACGTTCCAGCTCACCTATCAACTACTGAGTTATTCGCCCGGGACTGGCATGCAATATCGGCTGCAACCCAATCACCGCTCGAAGCCATCAAAAATACTGTAGCGCGAAAACCTGTTGTTTTAGACCAGACACTAACCCCAACGCGCTTCGAAATCTGACAAAAATGCCACTAATGCCACCACCGCCTCAAGAGGGACAGCGTTGTATAATGACGCACGCATACCACCAACTGAGCGATGCCCTTTCAAGCCCAGCAGCCCGGCCTCACCGGCCGCCTCGAGAAACGGCTTGTGGAGACGTTCATCGGCCAGCACAAAAGGGACATTCATCCTGGAGCGGCTTTCCTTCTCCACAGGGCTGGAGAAAAACTCACTGCGATCAAGAAATTCGTACAACAACGCGGATTTTTTATCGGCGAGTCGCGCCATCGCCTCAACCCCACCCTGAGCCTTGAGCCACTGAAATACCAGACCCGACAGATACCAGGCAAAGGTCGGAGGGGTGTTATCCATGGAGCCCGCGTCCGCCGCCACCTTCCAGCTCAAGCTGCGCGGAATACCCGCCATTGCCCTGTGGAGCAGGTCCTCGCGGACAATGGCAACGGCAATACCCGAGGGACCCATATTTTTCTGGGCGCCAGCATAGATCACGCCAAACTTATCCACTGGAATCGGGCGCGACAGAATACTGGAAGACATATCGGCCACCAAAGGGCAATCCACCTCTGGCACATAATCAAACTCGACCCCGCCGATGGTTTCATTCGGGGTATAGTGGAGATAAGCCGCTTCTGCACTCTGTTGCCAGCAGTCTTTTGCGGGAGCGTAGCGGAAATTGCGGTCTTCACTGGAAGCAACCACCGTCACTTCGCCGTAACGCCTGGCTTCCTTGATGGCTTTTGCCGCCCAGTGCCCAGAGTGAATGTAGTCGGCTTTTTTGGCACCCGAACCGAAGAGATTCCAGGGTACGGCAGCAAACTGCGCTGTGGCACCGCCCTGCAGGAACAGCACTTTGTAGCTTTCCGGAATAGAGAGCAGGTCGCGCAAATCCTGCTCTGCGCGCTCGGCAACCGCAATAAATTCCGCTGTGCGGTGACTGATCTCCATCACCGAACAGCCCAGCCCGTGCCAGTCTAGCAGCTCCTGCTGGGCCTGATACAGCACCGGCTCCGGCAATGCTGCGGGACCGGCGGAAAAATTAAATTTCCTCATCGCATGACTCCAGAAAACCAAACATGGTTTCAAATACAACTAGATGCATCCACGCACGAACCGTGATTCTGGGAGATGGACCTTTCGTCTTGGCGCATTTTTTAAGGTGCCTGAGGCAAGAAAGGCCGCGATAAACGCAGCCTTTCACCGAGATGCCAGAGGCGCGGATCACGCCGGCCCTCCGCGATCTTCGCTGACCCCTTCCGTCTCTTCAATACGCCCGAGTCCCACGAGTTTCTCGCCAGTCTTCAGGCGTATGACCCGTACCCCCTGTGTATTGCGCCCAAGGACAGAAACCTCGTCTACCCGGGTGCGTACCAGGGTACCCTGATCGGAGATCAACATCATCTCTTCACCTGGATGCACTTGACAGGCCCCGATCAGGGCGCCGTTGCGCTCACTCTCGGCAATGGCAATCACACCCTGGGTGCCGCGTCCCTTGGTGGGGAAGTCCCCAATCGCTGTACGCTTGCCGAATCCCTTCTCGGTGGCCATCATCACCGAGCCACCCTCCTGTGGAATCACCATAGCGATCACCTGCTGTCCCCCCTGCATTCGAATACCGCGCACACCCCGGGAAACACGCCCCATGGAGCGAACATTGCGCTCGGAAAAACGGGCGGCCTTACCGGCACTGGTAAACAGCACCACATCGCGCTGGCCATCGGTAATCGCCGTGGCTACCAGGCGGTCTCCCTCTTCCAGCTCGATAGCGCGCAAACCGACACTGCGCGGGCGCGCAAAAGCAGTGAGCGGTGTTTTCTTCACAGTACCGCTAGCAGTGGTGAAGAAAATGAAGTGGTTTTCGTCATATTCAGACACCGGCATCATGCTGCTAATGCGCTCGCCCTCTTCCAGTGGCAGCATATTGACCATGGGGCGCCCTCGGGAGGCGCGGCCGGCCGTCGGCACTTCATAGACTTTTAGCCAGTAGACCTTGCCCCTGTTGGAAAAACACAGGATGGTATCGTGGGAATTGGCTATCAGCAGGTGCTCGACAAAATCCTCATTTTTTACCTGGGTTGCCGACTTGCCCATACCGCCACGGCGCTGGGCCTGGTAATCAGTCAACGGCTGGCTTTTGGCATAACCGCCGTGAGAGATGGTCACCACCTTGTCTTCCGGGGTGATCAGGTCTTCTACAGTCAGGTCCTGGCGGGAAGCCACGATATCGGTGCGACGCTCATCCCCAAAATTCGTATCGAGCTGTGCCAGTTCCTCGCGGATCACCGCCATCAGGCGCTCAAAGCTAGAGAGGATATGCTGATATTCGGCGATTTGTTTCAGCCGCTCCTGGTACTCGGTCAACAGCTTATCGTGCTCCATTCCGGTCAGGCGATGCAGACGCAGTTCGAGAATGGCCTGTGTTTGTGCAGGGGACAGATAGTAGGTGCCATCCTCGCGTAAACCGAACGCCCTTGGCAGGTCGTCCGGGCGACAGGCATTGGCGCCGGCTCGCGCCAGAAACTGCTGTACATTGCCTACCGCCCAGCCCTTGGCCAACAGCGCCTCGCGGGCATCGGCCGGGGTTGCGGAGGACTTGATCAACTCGATCACGGGATCGATATTGGCGATGGCAATCGCCAGCCCCTCTAGGATATGACCGCGCTCACGAGCCTTGCGCAACAGGTAGACTGTACGGCGTGTGACCACCTCCCGGCGGTGGCGCACAAAGTGCTCCAGCAGCTCTTTCAGGTTCAGGACCTTGGGCTGACCGTCTACCAGGGCAACCATATTGATGCCAAACACACTCTCCAACTGGGTTTGTGAGTAGAGGTTGTTCAGAATCACATCGCCCAGTTCGCCACGTTTCAGTTCAATCACGACACGCAGACCGTCTTTATCGGACTCATCGCGCAGCTCGGAGATGCCCTCGATCTTCTTTTCTTTCACCAACTCGGCGATACGCTCGATCAGGCGCGCCTTGTTCAACTGGTAGGGAATTTCTGTAATAACAATGGTTTCGCGATTGCTCTTATCATCGCGGATCACATCCGCTTTGGCGCGCACGTAGATACGGCCACGCCCGGTGCGGTAGGCCATCAGGATACCGGCGCGTCCATTGATAATGGCACCGGTGGGAAAATCCGGTCCGGGGACATACGCCATCAGGTCATCGACCGTAAGCGCCGGGTTGTCAATCAGGGCCAGGCAGGCCTTGATCACTTCACTCAGGTTGTGGGGGGGGATATTCGTCGCCATCCCCACAGCGATACCGGATGAACCGTTGACCAGCAGGTTGGGTACCCGAGAGGGCAACACCTCCGGCATCTGCTCGGAGCCATCGTAATTTTCAACGAAGTTGACGGTTTCCTTGTCGAGATCCGACAGCAGCTCGTGGGCCAGCTTGTCCATTCGGATTTCGGTATAACGCATAGCGGCCGGACTATCGCCGTCAATGGAGCCGAAGTTTCCCTGGCCGTCTACCAGTGTGTAACGCAAGGAGAAGGGTTGGGCCATACGCACAATCGTGTCGTATACTGCAGTATCCCCATGGGGATGGTACTTACCAATCACATCGCCAACGACACGTGCTGACTTCTTATAGGGTTTATTCCAGTCGTTTTTGAGCTCACTCATTGCAAAGAGCACACGGCGGTGGACCGGCTTGAGACCATCGCGTACATCCGGCAGTGCCCGCCCGACTATCACACTCATGGCATAGTCGAGATAAGACTGCTTGAGTTCTTCCTCGATATTAATTGGGGAGATTTCTTTGGCTAATTCGCCCATGACTTACGGCGTTCCTTGTTATAGCGCGGGCATAAGTACCGAGCCCGGATAAGCGGGCAATTCTAGCATAGTTTGACGACGCTGGCGGGATGGCCCCGAAACCACACGGCAAACCTGCCCGGTTGCTGCGGTCCTGCTCTACCGCTAAAGTGACACCCCACCTCAGCTACCGCCCTGT
Organism: Microbulbifer sp. 2205BS26-8; assembly: GCF_030731025.1. Lineage (NCBI taxonomy): Bacteria > Pseudomonadati > Pseudomonadota > Gammaproteobacteria > Cellvibrionales > Microbulbiferaceae > Microbulbifer > Microbulbifer sp. 2205BS26-8. The sequence continues at coordinate 19,716 of NZ_JAVAMR010000018.1, forward strand.
GACCCAATGCACCAATCTGTAGACACCCTGATTCACGCGCGCTGGATTATCCCGGTCATACCCGAACAAACAGTGTATGAACACTGCTCTCTGGCCATTGTTCGGGGACGTATCACAGCACTGCTGCCGTCCGTCGAAGCCAAGCTCCGCTTCGCGGCAAAACACGAGATCACACTTAACCAGCACGCCCTGATTCCGGGGCTAATCAATACCCACAACCATGCCCCCATGGCACTCTTGCGCGGTTTTGCCGATGACCGCCCGCTCAGGGAGTGGTTGGAACAGCACATCTGGCCAGTGGAGCAGCGCTGGGTGAGCCCGGAGTTTGTGGCAGACGGCAGCCGCCAAGCGATCGCCGAAATGCTGCGATCAGGCACTACCACCTTCTCCGACCAGTACTTTTTCCCCGAAGCCGTAGCGGTAGCCGCCCGCGAGAGCGGCATCCGCGCCCATATCGCCTTCCCGGTGCTGGACAACCCGACCCCCTGGAGCCGCCACAGCGAAGAGGCACTACACAAGGGGTTGGCCCTGCGCGATGACTATCGGGCACACGAGCGTATCGAGGTGGTTTTTGCACCCCATGCGCCCTACACCGTGGGGGACCGAACCCTGGAAAAAATCGCCGTCTATGCTGCGGAAGCCCAGATCCCAGTACAAATACACCTGCACGAGACCTCCCGGGAAGTGGACAATGCTCTGACACACTCTGGGGAGCGCCCGACGGAGCGGCTGTTACGCCTGGGCCTGATGGGACCCCAGACTCTCTGTGTGCACATGGTGGCAACCAATGAGCAGGATATGGAGCTGCTAAAAATGAGTGGCGCCCATGTCGCACACTGCCCCTCCTCCAATCTTAAATTGGCATCGGGGTTCTGCCCCGCCAGCGAGATGCTCAAGGCGGGCATTAACGTTGCCCTTGGAACCGATGGTGCCGCCAGTAATAATCGCCAGGACTTGTTTGCAGAGGCCAACACCGCCGCACTACTGGCAAAAGCCGTCAGTGGCAGTGCCACAGCCCTGCCCGCACACCAGGCCCTCGCGATGGCCACGATTAACGGTGCCCGTGCGCTCGGTATCGAAACCATCACAGGCAGCCTCGAAATAGAAAAAAGTGCCGATATCGCGGCTATCGATCTGGGTGGAGTGGAACAGCAACCGGTACACAGCCCCCTGTCCCAGCTGATTTATGCCGGTGGGGGGCACAATGTTACGGACGTCTGGGTTGCGGGCAAGCAGCTATTAAAGGAGCGCCGACTACAAACCTTGAACGAGGCCGAGCTAATCCAGCGGGCGCACCTCTGGCGTGATAGAATCGCGGGCCAGGCGCGCTAGGTGCAAACGCACCGCCCGTGCCCAATAGCCGGACAGGTTCGGTTACTAGCGACGGAGTTTGCAGAAAAGTTCATGAGCAACGTAGATCCCGCGGAAATCGCCAAGTTTGAGCAACTCGCCAGCCGCTGGTGGGACAGAGAGGGCGAATTTAAACCGCTACACGAAATCAACCCCCTGCGCGCCAATTATATTGACGGGCAGGCCCCAGTTGCCGGCAGAAAATTGCTGGACGTTGGCTGTGGTGGCGGCATTCTGGCGGAAGCCATGGTCCATCGGGGTGCAGAAGTCACTGCAATTGATATGGGCGAAGCCCCCCTCAATGTCGCCAGATTGCATGCCCTCGAAAGCGGCATCGAGGTGGATTACCGCCAGGTAGCCGCTGAGACACTGGCGGAAGAAATGCCCGGGCACTTTGATATCGTTACCTGCCTGGAAATGCTGGAACATGTCCCCGACCCCGCATCAGTCGTTTACGCCTGCGCAAAACTGGTCAAACCTGGCGGTCATCTCTTCTTTTCCACTATCAACCGCACAGCCAAAGGCTGGCTGTTCGCTGTTGTGGGGGCAGAATATCTCCTGCGATTACTTCCCAAGGGTACCCATGAATACAGCAAGTTTATCCGACCTTCCGAATTGGGCAGGTGGCTGCGCGAGGCGGATCTGGAACTTCGGGATATGACCGGCATGACTTACAACCCAATAACCCGCACCTATAAGCTCAACGCCCGCGACGTTGACGTGAACTATCTGATGTATGCCAGTAAACCTGAGTGAGCAAGCCAAGCGAATGAAAGCGGTGTTATTTGATCTTGACGGCACACTTCTGGATACGGCGCCGGATTTTATTGTTGTACTCAACCAGCTGCGGCAACAGGAGCAACTGTCAGCCCTGCCCGACGAAATCATTCGAAGTACGGTCTCCAACGGTTCCCGGGCATTGGTAACCCTGGGATTTGGCAAAAAAGCGGGCGACCCCGGCTTCAACAGCCTGCTGCAGCGCCTGCTGGATCTCTACCTTGCACACCTTGCCGAGAAAACCATTCCTTTTCCCGGTATAGAGGCCCTGCTGAACACGCTTCTGGCAAACAATATTTCCTGGGGTATTGTGACCAATAAACCGGAAGCCTTTACCGTGCCACTGATGCAGGCCTTCAATTACCTCCCGCCTCCGGCCGCAGTTATCTGTCCCGACCACGTCAACCAACCCAAGCCGGACCCTGAGGCAATCTTTCTTGCCTGCACAAAAATCGGCTGTGATCCCTCAGAAGCCGTTTATATTGGCGATCACAAGCGGGATATTGTCGCCGGCCAGCGCGCAGGCATGCCCACCATCGCCTGTAACTATGGCTACATCGACGTCACGGAAAACCCTGCCAGTTGGGGGGCGGATCACCTGATCCAATCGGCAGCTGAGATCTGGCCACTGCTGAGGGAGCAGTATTTTAAACCCTAGCAATAACACCCGGTCCCAATAGTATCGAGACAGTACCAGGATTTTCTATGTCAGAATTTTTCGGCAACTATGTAGCGCCCACCGACCTCCTCAAAGGCAAAATCATACTCGTCACCGGTGCCGGAGACGGTATCGGCAAAACTGCGGCCAAAACCTTCGCGGCCCATGGGGCAAGCATCATTCTCTTGGGTCGAACCACAGCAAAACTCGAGATGGTCTATGACGAGATCGAATCCTCCGGGGGGCCTCAGCCGGCTATCTTTCCCATGGATCTGAACGGGGCCCGTATAGAGGATTTTGACAATCTCGCCGAAGCAGTTGAGCGGGAGTTTGGCCGCCTGGACGGCCTCCTGCACAATGCCAGCCTTTTAGGGCAGCGCACCCCAATCGCCAATTACCATTTCTCCACCTGGCAGCAGGTAATGCAGGTGAATGTCAACGCAGCATTTGGGCTTACAAAAACGCTGCTGCCCCTGCTGGAAAAGTCCGAGGCGGGATCAGTCATCTTCACAAGTTCAAGCGTTGGCCTGAAAGGTAGGGCCTATTGGGGCGCCTATGCCGTATCAAAATTTGCCACTGAGGGGTTGATGCAGGTATTGGCAGATGAACTGGAGGGCGTATCGAATATTCGTGTAAACAGCCTCAATCCAGGGGCCACCCGCACGGCAATGCGTGCGAGCGCCTACCCGGCTGAAAACCCGCAGTCGGTAGTGCCCGCCGAGCGAATCATGCCCACTTATTTATACCTGATGGGGGACGACAGCCGGGGCCAGAATGGCAAGCACTTCAGGGCACAAAAGCGCTAAACCCAACTGCCAGTCCATAAAAACCGGACTGAGGCCGGTTTAAGATGCGCATCACTGTCTATTTTGCGCCCGCTTGGTTGTCATCACCAGTCGGTCTCTGGCTTGACCCGCCATCGCCGTCTTCTGTCCCCATATGTTCGGGGACATCGGCAAAAATATCCCCTTCGAACTCCATCATCTCACTGCCATCAAGCAGGACGTCGTCTTTGACTCCCTGCACCTTCTTGCCCGGCTCAGTAAACTGTGCTTCCTGGCCCGTCTGGAGCTGGGCTGACCCTCTGCCACCTGCCCCGGCATAGGCGCCCTCTGAAAACGAAAGCTGTATTGACTCAAAAATGAAGTAGCCCGCAACAGCAGTACAAACGACAGTAGAAGTAATCAAGCTTTTCATTTTTCGCCCCCGGGTAATCTAAAATGTTGTTTTTTTAATTGTTGGACAAAACAGCAATCCCGTGTAGAGCGGTAGTGGCCGCCCTACTGAAATTCGGGAACCGGACTGTCGCCAATCCTCAAACTCCACTGACAGCTATTTTTCATGCGGGCCCAATCATTGGTGTGAAAGGCTGCACAATTTTATTTGTTCACTTCCAGTGACTCGGGCAAAATATAGGCAATAAATAGCAAGACAATATCAGTGATGAAAGTACTACTCCCGCTCTCCCTGTTAGCCCTGCTGGCTCCCGGTGTATCTGCCAATACTCTGAACGAGCAGCTCCAGCAATGCTCCCGCATCATGCCCGACTCCAGCCGCTTGATATGCTATGACAAGCTTAACGCCGCCCTCGAACAAAGCGCCGAACAGAATTTTGGCCGCGAGCAGAAACAAATCTCACAAGCCCCGCAATCTATTTAGGCCATAATCACCCATATCCGGGCAGCCGCTCACAATAAGCGGATAATCACATTGGATAACGGCCAGATTTGGGGACAGAGCGATGGCAGCCGAGTACACTGGAAAGCCGGCGACCCAGTAGTTGTAGAGCGTGGACTCCTGGGCTCTTTCTTTATGAAGCCTGCAGAAGACAGGAGCAGGATCCGCGTCAAACGCTTAAGATAGCCATATAACACCCTACTGAGGACAGAGCCAAGTACAGCCCCCGCCTCTGCCTATCCATAGGTATTGCTCAGGTTGAGCCTTACGCCCACTTCACAATGAGATGAGACTCAAGAGTCTGCTTTGAAATAGGCGCTTATTTCAACATTCAACTATATTTAAAGTGAATTTGGCGCCAAACTGTGCCAAGACCTAACAATTTACAGCGTACAGAGAGTTTAGGCATTTGTCCCGAGAACCGTTTTACTCAAGGGATGAAGACTGGCTGAAGGATACAGATGAAACCCTCTCCGGTTCCGGCGCAGATGCCTGCGACCATACACCGGAGCCTGGAACAGATATCGGAGAGATCCCCACTGCAGGGGAGCCGCTCACTGAGAGCGGCAGCACCCCAATGCAAAGCTATCTCAAGCACCTGTACCGGCTCGACTTACTCACTCCCGAAGAAGAACACAGTACCACCTGCCTGCTACGGGATTTGGAGGACCGATTAATCGCCCTGTTGCAACACTACGGCAAACAGACTGTGCAGTTGCGCAGCGAGGGTGTTGAGCAAAGAGGCAGTACCGGGGCCTATGACCACGGCCTGATCATCAGCCATGCACAGGAGCTTCTGGCACAGGGGGATCTTTTACCGCGAGACCGCAGTCGGCTGACCAGCTTGCTACAGCGCTTCCAAAAACAACGCAAAAAACTGATCCAATGCAACCTGCGCCTGGTCATTGCCATTGCCAAGCGGTTTCGCAATCCGGCAGTGCCCTTTATCGATCTGATTCAGGAGGGCAATGTGGGATTAATGAAAGCCATAGAGCGCTTTAAACCCCAGATGGGCTATCGCTTCTCAACCTATGCCTACTGGTGGATACAGCAGGAAATCCAGCTGGCTCTGCGCCGCAATGAGGACCTGGTGCGCCAGCCTGCCAATGTCCAGGACGACCTTCGGGCCATATACCGGGCGATTGGCGAAGTGCGCGCACAGGGGTTGCCGGCCTCAGATGAGAATCTTGCAGGACACACTGGATTGGACCTGGAACGCATCCAGAGCCTGCTGAAGTTGCCCGGTCCCACCGGCTCCCTTGACGACCCTGTCGCGGATGACCAGAGCAGCACCCGACTCGACTATGCCCCTGCCGACGAGTTGTACAACACCGATGAGCTGGTCACCAATCAGGAACTGGCAGAGCGGTTGCGCGAAGCGGTGGAACGCCTGCCGGCGCGACAGCGTACCGTATTAAATCTGCGTTACGGCCTAGTCTCTGACAAGGACTGCTCTTTTCGTGTTATCGGCGAACAGCTCGGCCTCAGTCAGGAGCGTGCTCGTCAACTCCACTCGGATGCCCTTCGCCAACTGAAACGACAGTGGCGATAGCACATTGCCCGCAACCGACATGCTGCTGACATCGGTTTCTCTCCTCTGTAGTTCATGTATCCGGTGCGCTGGGGGGCCACTCCGACAGGCTCAATGCGCTTGCCACCAACAGCATTCCTACTAGTCTTAAAGACAGCTTTTAGCAGTGAGTTACCCACCTGAGGTTATGTGTAAATCCATTACCGCAAGCGCCAATTATACAGTGTGAATTCCCAAACTACTACCTAACGATCCCCTGCTTTTCAACCATTTTTACATCGTAATGCCGACGCCCCCTTATAACGGTAATTTGGGAAAATGTGCGATCTTAAAGTGGGGCGCTACAAGTTTGGATGAAGTTGCATATCAACCAGATTCGACGCTATGAGTCAGGGTCGGCTCAACCTACCCTAGAAGGGTTGATCAAGCTGGCGAAGGCTTTACATGTCAGCCTGGATGAACTGGTCTTCGAGAAGGATGAGCGCGGGCCTGGCGACAAGATGAGGCTACTCTTTGAAGCCGTCGAGCGACTGGACGAGGAGGAGCAAAAGGTTATCCGGGAACTGCTTGAAGGCATGATCGTTAAATATGAAGCGAGGCGCTGGACCGGCACCGCATAAAAGGTATCAAGGCACCTGTCTGGTGGGTTGCCCCCCACCAGACAGGCTAACCACAACCCACTGGATTGGAGTGAGTCATGGCTACCGGCAATGGTAAAACAGGCGTACGCCTGCGTAAAAGCAAACCCTGCGAAGAGCGCTACATCAAGGTGAGCGAGACCTACTATGAATACCGCCTCAAGGCGCAGTCCCCCTACTCCGGCAACCGCTCAGTGCCGTGGATTCAGATGAAAGGCCACTGGCTGCGCCAAGCGGGGTTTGAGATCAATACGCCGGTCAAGGTCAGGGTGATGGCGGGGTGTTTGGTGCTGACTGTTGAATAAGCCTGCTAAACAGAAAGCCCCGACAGATCGCTCTGTCGGGGCCTTGATGGTTAAATCGATCGAGTCCGACCCCATCGATTTCACCTATTGCTTCATACAAAATCCGACGGAAAACTTTTCCTCTAAACCTTCCCTTTCAATACACTCCAAAACACTATCACTTGGGAAGTCTCCTTTTAGCAAAACAACATTCCCTTTTTCTAATATAAAGACGCTTTCAGCAAAAGCCATTAAAAATATTTCATGCCTAATTGCATTCACTCCGGCTTCTGACATAGGTATTAGCTTCTTAAAAACCTCCAACCAAGAATCTATATTTTGAGAATTTTTCTTTATCCAATCACTGCTCGAAGAAACAATATACCACCCATCAATAATATGCGCTCCAACCTCACCACAGCCTAACAAATTTGCATCTTGCTCTATTAGGCTCAATAGTATATTCCCAGAGATTTTTTTACTTCCCAAATACCTCTCCGGATTATTGCGTATAGTTTCAACAGGATCGCTTACAAGCTTCACCTTCCTCATGACAATCACTACTCCGTTGGGAACACTTGGATTTGATTAGACGCCCTCAAAGCATTAAATGTCTCAAAAGCATTTGGTGGTATGTAATATTCATAGCCAGGTGTATAGCTATTATTACCTTGGATATTACGGAAGTAGGCTCCGCTCGCAGAAAGCCCAGATAGTGCTTGGTTCGTTAACATATATGATAGAACCACTCCGCCATCACCTTTTAGGCCACCTTGTACTGAAGCAAAGTGCTCCGCAGTGAAAGGACTTGTCGCAAGATAAAAACCTAAATCTGCTCTGCTTTCGTGCTGAAATTCAAGTGCCTTACCAACTTCTAGTGGAGCGCCGCTTAAAAGTGCAATAGCCGATTTGTAGTTAGTACCATGATAAAGAGCTATGCCACCATCTGCCGTTCTAGCTTGAGAAAGAGCGGCTGCTTGGATTCTTTCGAACTCTTTTATATCAAACCCTGGATAGATCTGACTATTCAGCTGCGTATCCTCAGGGCCTGCCGTTTGTATCGGGAATATTGCTGAGACCACACCCGCACCAACAGGAGTTCCAAAAAGTAGTTGGCCGATGCGCCCTAAAATTCCCCCAGCTGCTGCACCCGCTTCACTACCAGTTGCAGTTAGTGCTAAACCAACAGAAGCGATCCCGCCAATACCTGCTTGATTTGTTGCTCCTTCACCACTCTGGTCAGAATCGGTAGCACCCTGATCCCCCTCCAAATTCTCCCGACTAGCCTGACTCCCAATATCGGTCGACTGTAGACCAACACCCTCCAAAACTGCACTGACTGCGCCATTTAAAGGATTTTCAAACTTCGCGTGATTAAATCCATCACTGCGCTTTTTAGCTCTCCCTCCTCCATTACCACCCCAATGGCTAGGAAGACTTCCACAAACACCTTCAAGACGCGACGCCGCGCAATACCCACTCGGATCAGTCCCCGCCAGCGGATTATTCATGATATAGCTGTAGGGATTCAAGGACTGCGAGTTCCCCGGCGCCTGGATGATCGGATCCACCGACAGGAACCGCCCCAGGTTGTAGTCATAGGCCCGCCCGTTCATATGGATCAGTTCTACATCATCCAGATGCTCGTGGTCGGTGAATCCACGGGTGGTGTAGGCACTCTCCAGGATGGCTTCATCCTTGTCAAGGACATTGCCAAGACGCGGCTTGCCAAAAGGATCAAAGCTGTGGCTTTCTTTCAGATTGCCCTCGCTGTCACCGATAGCCGCAGCAGAGCCGAGCCGATCACGGTGGGCAAAGCCGATGGTGTGCGCGGTGTCATCGGCACTTTCCGTGGTGGTAACTACGGCAATATCGTCGATAAAGTATCGATATTTCGTTTCCGTACCAGTAGTGATCTTCTCAAACAGCTTGTCGATATACAGGGTGGTCTTGCCACTGGCCTGGTTTACCTGCTTGTAGCGCATCTGGTCGGCGCCGTAGTAGAAGTGCAGGTTGGCGCCGTTGCGATTGATGCGGGTGGGTTTGTTGAAGGCGTTGTACCACACTTGCTGCGCACCGTTTTCATGAGTGCGATTGCCGTTGCCGTCATAGCCGTAGGTCCTGCTGCCGCCGCCTATCAGGCTGACGCTCTTGACGGCACTGGGGCCGCCAGTGCTGCCGCCGGTGTAGCGGTAGCTGCTGGCGAAGTCATCTTTCTTGAGCAGGTTGCCGATAGCATCATAATCGTAATCGATACCGGGACCGTCAGTACGGGTGCTGTAGTCGAGGCGGTTGAGGGCGTCGTAGGTGTGACTCTCCACATTCAGGGCGGGGCTTTCCGAGGGCAGTTGCACTACCTGCTGGGCAAGGTTCCCGAAGCTGTCGTAGCTGTAGGCAATGCTCTGGTGGTTCTGCACCTGGCTATCGAAGGTGGTGCCGGCCATCTGGCCGGTTTCTCTGTGAAAGTCCCGACCGATGGTGTAGTTGCTGGCACCAACACTGGCAAATTCCCATTCGCCCCAGGCATCCATCTGGGTGATTTCCCGGTAGGTGTAGCCGCTGGCGGCATTGCTGGTGCGAAACTGATAGCCGGTGGGGTTGTAACTGTATTGCAGAGTCAGCCCGGTGGGATAGCTGAGCCCCTTGAGGCGACCATAGTGGCGGTCATAGTGGTTCAGTGTAACAAAGTCTTCACCGTCAATGGCGGTGGTGACTCTGTCGGGGCGGCTGAGGGCATCATAGCTGTAGCTGCGCGCATAGCTGGCATCGCTGCGGCTCTCCCGTGCGGGCAGGCCCTTGCCGTTGGCGGCGCTGTCGTAAGTCCAGCTGGCTTCCTCTGTGCCATTCACACTGCGGCTATCCATACGCCCGAGGCGGTCATAGGTAAAGCTGATAACATCCAGGTTGCCGTCGACCTCGGTTTCCACTTCGCCAAAGCCGGTATAGGTAAAGGACTTGGAACCCATATTGGGATCGTCCACCCAGTCTTTCTGGCCGAGGGCGTTGTACCTGGCGGTGATACGGTTGCCGTTGGCATCCTGCAGCACAATGGGGTTACCGGCACCATCGTAGGCATAGCGGGTACTGCCACCGAGGGCATCGACGGTTTCGGTAAGCTGCTGCAGGCCGTTATAGGTGCGACTCATGGTGCGGCCATTGACCTGGATACGGGTGGTAAAGCCACTGCCCTGTTCGTGGGTGTAGGTCACATCCAGTTGCTGGCCGCTGGTCTGGTTTACCGTCTTGCGCAGAGCGCGACCGAAGGTGTCGTAATTCAGGTAGCGGGTGCCGTAACTGGTGCCGCTGCTGGCGTAGTGCGGTACCGATTCGAAGGTGGTCTGGCCAAGGGCGTTATAGGTTACCGTGCGCGCAATCCAGTCGCTGCCATCAAAGGCCTGCACTTCGGTGCGAATCACGCGACCGAGCTGGTCGTGATAGGTAATCTGCTCCGGTGTGCCAGCCTGCTGCTGGATGGTTTTGAACACCGCATCCGGCGCGCGGCTGCAGCCGCCGTTACACCATTGCAGAGCGGTATGGGCATCGGGAGCCGCCTTGAGCCCGGAAGCCTCCGGGGCGGTAACAGTCATAGCCCGGCCAAAGGCATCGTAGCTGTAGCGGATGGTAAGGCCATTGGCATCGGTGACCGAGTCCGGTTTGCCGAACCCGGCATTAGTTTCGGTTGTCACCGCATGGCCAAGGGCGTTTCTTACCGTTCTGGGGAAGTAGCCATCGCTACTGAAGGCGATGGTCTCCACCACCCGGGGCTGCGCTTCCCCCTGGGCGGTGGTGGTCACTTTTTTCGGCAGGCCGTAACTGGTGTAGATCGTGTCTATCTGGGTCCATTTGCCACTGCCGGGCGTGGTTTTCACCCGTGTGGGCTGGCGGACATTATTGTCCCATTGCAGGAAATCCACTACCACAGACTGTTGTGCATCAGTATTGGCGGCAATGGAAACGCCGTTGCGGTTTTGGACAGGGGCTTTCCTGACCGTTTGCCGCAGGGGTTTGTTGATCCACCAGTTGGTCTGGTCTGCGGCCACATATTGGGTATCCGTGGTAGAGAGAACAATATGCGCGCTGTTGGCCTCCTCGTAACTGTTTTCCTCACGCAGGGTATTGCCCCATTGGTCAAAGCTGCTGCTCTGGCTCCGGGTGTACACATGGGTACGGCTGCTTCCGGATCGTTTCAGGGTGCGCTGAATCGCGCTCTGCTTTTTACGGCCGACAAAATAGGGATCATTGGCAGAGACACTCCACTGATCTGTTAAGGCATCGACAATGACTGGGGACGTATGACGTCCCCTGGGCCAGAACTGCCACTGGAAATCGGTTTCATCAAAGGCCGCAACGCCGCTGGTATCCGACGATCGGTCCCCCAGCGCCCATTTGCGCTGTTTGTGCAGCTTGCCTGCCAGCGGGAATACCTGGTGGAAGTCGGAGCGGGTCTCAATATCCGCGGCGAGGTCTTCTTCGATAATAGTATGGAAGCCCTGGAAGCCACGGCCCTTGTTATTGAATACGGCCCCTTTGTAGCGGTACTGTTTTGTATTCAGGCCACCCACCCCATTGGACTGGCGGTGCTCGGCCACTACATACATGCTGGAGGTGAATTCGAAGTGATCGTCCTGCACCGAGGTTGGCAGGCTATCCAGATAGCCGCCGCGCTCATAGAAGGGTTTTGCGCTGCTATGGTAGCGGTCGTCACGGGAAGACAGCGGGCGATAGTGCCATTCGTCACGCACACCGAAGCCATTTTCTGCGGCAATGAGTATGTCGGTGGGTGCGTAACGCTCATCACCTGTTGCAGAGCCGCGGTTTCGGTTTACATAAACACCGAATGGCTTACCTCCCATAGCACCACTGCTATCAGATATTGAGCACAACTCGTTGCGGCACCCATAGGTAAAAACCAAATCCTCTAAGCCATTGCCGAAACCATCAAAAACTGCTGTCTGAGTCGCAGATCCAACAATTTCCGTAGGAACCAGTTCGACCCTAAAAGTGCCATCACTTTTCTCTATAAACTTAATGACATTGTATTTATAAACACTATCATCCAGCTCGTTAACATCAATAGGCTGCGTTCTTTGTACACCATTCGGCGAATAGTCGAGCATTTTGGTATAAAGGTCATTACCGCAAACTGTGATCCATCTAAGGGTTGGCCCCCCCTCATAGCTTCTTAGTTTTTGGCAAGAGCTGACAATCCTGGTGCCGGGTACCAGTATTTCCGCCCGACCATCTGCATCTATATCGACCTGCCTAAAACTCCCGCCATACTTTGCGTATACTGCTGGCACCCATTCCGACATGTTGTCGTCCCAGTACCTGATAACTCTATTTTCAATCAATCCTCCACTATTTTCTAATTCAGTCCAACTGGAAAACTGTCCGGATCCCATGTTTAGTCTTAGAGACAATACACCAGTATCGCTATAAGCAATCCAGTCTTGTAAGCCATCCCCATTTACATCCATAAAGTAATGAAACTTGAGAAAGTCATTAGTATATGGATTCAGGTTGACCGTAGAAAATGTGACAGAGTTCTTAGAACTACTGCTCGCCAAAAATAGAAGTATTGGTAGTGGCTGCTGTGAAACGTTTAGGCCAGTTGGCTGTAAAAAGTGACTAAACGCCATGAAATCCGGTAACCCATTCCCATCCATGTCTCCCATAACCTGCATAGACACTTTGCGGTGGTCACCATCATATTCGTAGGTGAATATCTTATCTCCATTCTCTACAAATGGAGTGGCGCTATTTCCGGTATGCAAATACAAGTATATGGCGGCCTCCTCATAATCCCCGCGCTCTATCAGCAAATCCGGCCAACCATCCCCATTAAAGTCAGATATGTTGGAAACAAACTCCCCTGTGCCACCAGCAAATTTAACCTCGGTGGAAATCCAGTTATTTGGCGCGTAAGAAAGCTCTAATATACCAGCGTTTGAGCGCCAGCTGTCTGTTTTCCCGTCTTGATTAAAGTCTCCTGAAGCACATTGATTTTCATGGGTAATAAAGTTGAAACCACAGGTTTGCAGGTCATCTGTTTTAGAAGAAACGAATCTTCCTTCGGCATCGCTCTGCCAGGTTCGCCAATCGACGACACCATCACCATTGGCATCGCCCTTTGGTACAACGTCTTCAATTTTACGCTTGTCTTGAAGCTGCTTGACCATGCTTCCGGAAGAATTCAAGTATCCTACGGGTTCCAATGTAAATTTCGGTACACTATCTTCCCAGGTGAAATTAACCGGCTCAACACATTCAATTGAAAAACTTTCATAACCACATTCCTGCAATTTTGTTAAAAGGCTGCGATTAGATGCCATACTCGATTTATACCCTGCACGGTATTCAAGTACTTTGGATGATCCAACATAGGTTACCAATTTAGCCAGACGTTTGGTTTGTCGCGTTAAACCACCAGCTAAATACCTAGAGGAAATGTCAGGTCTGGGCTCATATTGTAAGCTAATTCTCCGATTCCCTAGTTCAGCCTCATTACCTGTATAATAGATATCACTTAACAAATACTCTCCAGCACTATATTTTTTGTAGTAATAAGCAATAGAGTTTTTGTTAGTAGTGCGATCCTGCTCTCGACTGAGTGCCCAGTTAAGCGGCGCCGGGGCACCCTCTGGCGTATGACGACTGTCAGAAGTGCTTCCATAAAAACGAACCCGGCCATTTTTTAACTCAGCTTTAAAGTAGGATGTATTAGAGTTGATCCCACCAAAAGAGGTGATACGCGTAAAGTCATCAAGTTCGAGGCGGTATACTGCTCCGGAACTTCCATAGCTGCCGCTAATCAAGAGTAGACGCTGACCACTCAAACAAAGTCGATCTTCACTGGCGCTATATTCAACCGATTTAGTAATTCCGTCATGCTCTAGAGTTTTTCCACAGCGACTAATAGAGGGTGCAGCAGAAATAGACCACCCCATTCCAAGCACCCCATTCCCACCTTGGCTTGAGTACTTGAAGCCAATGCTCGGTTGTAGGCCATTCCTGCCAGGTGGGATATTAATGGCTACTTGATAGCTGGCCTCCCCCCCAACTACTTCGCCACCGGCGGTCAATGCCCCAATAGTTCTATCATGTATCGCAAGGGGCCCGGCAGTACCAAAGCTATCCTCTGTATGTACATAATCCGTACTCGCCCAGTTCGGTGTAGGCGTTACCGTTACTGCTGCAGAGCCATCGCTATAATCGCTACAAGCCCATGCGAATTTATTACAGGCCCGAACTGAGAATTGCCAATCACCTTGTGTAAGCCCCCTAACGGTGGCTTCATTATTCTGAATGCTGTCAATGTCTGCATCAGACCATTGGCCGCTGGCCTTGCGCTGCCTTAATTCATAATAAATATGAGCGCCAGGCACTGAATTCCATGTTACATATACCGTCCCATTACTGGTTTCTGAGTGAGATGGTGCCCCGAGTTTGGCAGGGCTATGTGCAACAATAAATGACTGAGGAACACTTGGAGAGGAGCAGCCTGCAGGATTACAGGCTCTAACTGTATAACTGTAGTTACCATCAGGCAGTTTATTTGGCGTATAACTATGGGGCGTATTGGGCGCTTTTTTATTTCCAGAAGTACTCGACAGGGTGAATTTGGGGGAACCTCCTCCATTCTCATAAATTTCATATTTATGTACGGATTCATCGGTTAAATCCTGCCATTCAATATTAACTATACCGTTAACACTGTTAGCTATAGCGGAGATAACTGGCCGGGAGGGTGAAGCTAAGTTCCACACTTCAAAAGGAATACTTGAACTCCAGTTATCACTACACCCGCTGGAATTACAGTTTTTAGTGCGTATTTGGTAATTACCATCTTCCAAATTTGACACAGTAAAAGTAGAGCTGGTGGCATACTGGCTTGTTGTCGGCCAATTAGCCCCAGCTGCCCTGATTTGCCATTGAACTCTATCAATGGGTCCAGTGCTATTAGATATAACCTTTAATGCACCACTATAAGAAACATTAACAGCAGTACCCGTATCAATGGTTAATGTAGGAACACTGGGCTTAATTACGACATTAACCGAGATAGGCCCTCTACTTCCCATTGGGTTTTTTACACAAGAACCGTTATTTCCTTCATCAATGCACTTCCACCCCGCCAGCGTGTAAGTGTAACTACCACTCTCGCTTACACGATCAGAAAAGGTGCGGGATTGCCCTGAATAGCCCCATCCAGAGTCATAAATAGTCTCGCTTTCGCGCCTCAAGGTCACCCTGTCGACAAGCCAGTTATCCCAAACGAGCTTAATATTACCGCCATCAACAGACTGAGCAAAAAAGGAGGGTAAATTAACCTGGACGGTCTTTTTACTCGTCCATGAACTACATGAGGTTACACCACCGTAGATATTACATGACCGTATTCGATAAGAATAACTACCATCAGTAATCTTTATCAGCTCTTTATTGGTGGCGCTCAGAGACCAACTGTTTGATGAGGCGCCGCTCTCTTCCAGGATATAATGCTCAGCATCTGGGGTAGCATTCCATCTGACAGTATAAACACCATTCGCTGAATTGGCGGACACAGCCAACCCTGTTGGTGCGGATGGCGCTCGGGACACAATGACGTCACCAGAGGTTCGATAGCTTCCTGCAATACTATTCTTTATTGCAGCTACACGGTACTTGTAGGTTCCAGTACCTCTACCTGTAATGGTCTTACTTTTATTCGTTCCGCTGTAGACATTATTCCAATTTCCACCATTTTTCTGTTCTTGAAGCTGGTATTTATCAGCGCCGGAAACATCTCCCCAAGAAATGGATATACTGCCATTTGTAGAAGTGCTTTGGGCCGTAATAGAACCCGGAGTACGGACAAGAGTGATAGCCTTCTCGGCTGTGTAATAACCGCAAGCGGTGTAACAGGCTCTAACGCGATAACCATACACGCCTGTAGTCAGAGCGGAAACGGATTTACTACGAGCGGAACCATCGTAAATAGTGGCCCAGTTTCCGTTGTTTTTACGCTGTTGTAGCTGATACTTACTTGGGGAGCCGGAAGCTGCCCCCCAGGTGAGGGTGTAACTGCCCGTTGTGTTTTTTGTTGGAAGAGAAATGTTCCCAGGTTTTGGAATAGCCACCGCAACAGAGAGGCTTCCTCTGTCTCCCCATGGGATTCCAGGCTCAGGCTCTGTACACCCTAAAGGCCCCTGCTGTAAACAGCCAGGCGTTTTCCTTGTCCTGTGCGTGACCGTATAAGTTCCCGGTGCGCTTACAGTAATTGTTTTGCTGCCACTCGAAGTGCCGATGGTAAAAACCATTTCCAGAGCACCATTTCGTGTTAGCTGTAACTCTGCCTCATCATGACGATACGGCGCTGCGCTATAATTGACCGTAAATTTTCCTGTGGCATTGGTACTGGGGCCTGATACCGAAGCCAACGCCTGAAAAGACATCAGGATACCGAAAAGCACACCACAAGCCTTAATTACGAACAGCCCCCAGGCAATCCTCTCGTCGTAAATTTGGCAATCGCACAGTCTTTCGGGCCCTGCTTGTTTTGCACCCCTGAAATACGAACAAAAAGCAACCAGCGATAAAGCCATGTTATGTATTCTTTCCATGAGCAAAGAGCGGATACCCGTTCCCGGGCTTATCGTTATCTGTCGTTGTTATTGCGACACTACCAGAGTGTCGCATGATTCATCTTGATCTGCGACAGCCCCTCTATGGAGGAGGCTGAAACTCCAGCAAAAATAAATTGGATACCTAGCAGGCGCGGATTCTATCTGAACTGAGGGGAAAGTGAAATTACACGCTATGACATGCCGTCAGAGTGGATTTCCCCGCTTCGGTACATGTGTACAGAATTGGCTTTGGGGGCCACACACACGCTCAAAACCGCGAGGACTTCTCCCCTCACCTGGCGGAATTGCATTTCAACTTTCTTCAACAGGCGACAAAGTAAGAAACTGCATAAAGGTTGATCAACAAAGGCAACGGTGTCCGGCTGAAAAAGAGTTTAACGCGATAAAATTCCAGCACTGACACGTATATTTGGCCTCATAGGTGCGCGTGCAAAAGATATTTGAACTTTTTTCAGTCGGCGCGCGGTACCGTCCAGGGCTCCCGTTTCGCTGCGATACAGCAGGACAGAAAATACATAAAAAACACGAAAAAGTACTTGACATGGCCATCCAGGTGCGCGACGCGATCCCTGTATGCGTATTGATCGATATACAGGAATTTCCATGTCCCATCGCTGCGAAAAATTACACAACGAACTGATGAGCGAAACCGTTTTTTCCGAATTCTTCTCTCCGGCATCCAACGCGCTTAACAGGGTGCGCTATGCTGCGGGCCGCTTCAAGTCACTTCCGATGGAAGACTTCTGCGCATTTGGCTGCCTGCGCCACCTGCAGGGCATCCAGACTTTGCGCGAACAAATACAGCTGTTGTTCCATTTGACGGAGGCCGCACAAATGCCCGTGGCGCGTTCAACCTACTCCGATGCCTTGAGCTCCGAGTACCGGCTGGAGATCCTGATACAAATGATGACGCAGCTGTTCAGGCAGGCCCGCGCCGTACACCGTTGCTTTTAGGCCCATCCCCTAGATGATCCCACGAAAAGACCAGGCTTGTGACAATGATAAGAAAAAAACAGCATACCGTACGCACAAATTGAGCTGTCTGGTCGCTCCCGTAAGTACCCTTTGCAATCTGCCATGCAAGACGCCAGTAGCGCCATTCTTCCTTCAACTGCAGTATAAAGTGTAAATACAGAGTGCTAACATGCGCTGACCCAAATAAGATCAGGAAAATGACATGTTTCATCGCTATTTAGCCTTTTCAATTACTGCCATTCTCCTCCTGTTTGCCGGGCTGGGGTCGGCAGCAGAAACAGACAGAGGTGTCTTCTGGAAAGCTACCAGAGACCACAAAACTGTCTATCTGCTTGGCTCCATTCATCTGGCAACTGAGGATTTCTACCCCCTGCGCGCTCAGATAGAAGAAGCCTACTCAAACAGCGATGCCATTGCCGTTGAGGCCGATATCACCGCCGCTGAGGACGATGTGCTGCTGCAGCAGAAAATCATGATGGCGTCGGTTTACCAGGGTGACCGGAGCCTGCGCGATGAGCTGCCCCCGAAACTGTACCAACAACTGCAAGACTGGATGCGCAAGCACAACATGCCAGAGGCCCTGTTTATTCGTCAGCGTCCGGCCATTGCCATGGTCTCCATGAGTATGATTGAAATGCAGGCTCAGGGCCTGAACCCCGAACTGGGCATAGACAGGCACTTTCTCAAAAAAGCCAATCGGGACGGCAAACCGGTATTGGAAGTCGAGGGAGTATTGCAACAAATCCAGTTGCTCAACAGCCTGGAAAATCCAGCACTGCTACTTCAGCAAACCTTGGACCAATTGGAGGATATCTCCTCCTTTCTGCCGAAAATCACCCGCGCCTGGAAAGCCGGCGACATCGATGCCCTCAACCGCCTGATTATTCTGCAGGGGCTTAAAAAAAACCCCGACTACAAGCCGTTGTACGACGCCTTGTTTTTCCAGCGCAATGAAAATATGGCAGCCTGGATCGCAGCTCATGCGCCAAACTACCCATCTCTATTTGTGATCCTGGGGGCCGGCCACATGGTGGGTGAAAAGAGCGTGATCCATTTGCTTGAGCAGGCCGGATACAAGCTGGAACAACTTTGACAGTCATTGAATAGCTTGTGACTCGCCGGACTCTGTGCCTGAAGGCGCTGTGTCGAAACACTCATGAGAGCGCATCACTCCATCGCCGATCAACCCTCTTCTCGACCGGCTGCAGGTTAAACCGGCTGCAGCTGGGGTAACACCGGCATACTAGCACGACAGACTAACGCCAGTGTCAAACCCCTGGTGCAAGCGGCCTAGCCCGCGCGCTGCACTTCGGCGGGATCAATTACCGCCACCTCGGCCACCGGGCGGTGATCGCCCTTGGGGTTTTCAAACCGGTTGAGTGCCAGGGCGCGCTGCCGCAGCGCATCCTGCACAGCGGCCTCTTTCACCGGGCCATAACCGCGGATCACATCCGGGTAGCCCAGCAATTCAATCGCTGCACTGTGGTTCTGGTTGCTCAGCTCACGCACGACCTTGTTAACCAGTTGCTCGTATTCAGTGATCAGGGCCCGCTCCATCCTGCGCTCAGCAGTATATCCGAACACATCCAGGCTTGTGCCGCGCAGGGATTTCAGTTTGGCCAAAACCGCGAAGGCTTTTAATATCCAACCGCCAAATTTCATCTTGCGAGGCCGCCCCAGCACTTTGTCAAAGCGGGCCAAAAATGGCGGGGCCAGGTTGAATTCCAGACGAAAGTCCCCGCTAAAATTCTTCCGCAGTGACTGGACAAAACGGCCGTCGGTATACAATCGGGCAACCTCATACTCGTCTTTATAGGCCAGCAACTTGGCGTAGTTGCGAGCAACCACTTCCGCCAGTGCCTCCTGGCTTTTGGGCTCAATGAGGGCTTCTGCAGCTCTCACCCGCTCCACCAGCTGCTGGTAGCGTTGTGCCAGCTTCAAATTCTGGTAGCCGGTGAGGTGTTCAACCCGATGGGTCACCAGTTCTTGCAACCCCTGTGGGAATGCCGCTGGCACTTCTGCACTGGCGAGAAGTCCTTCCAGAGTCCGGGGATCTGCAGCGGCAAGCCGACCTGCTGCAAAGCCTTGCAGGTTGCCCTCCACCGCAACACCATTTAACTCGATAGCCTGCTGCAGCGCAGCACAGGAGAGCGGTAGCAACCCTTTTTGCCAAGCAAAACCCAACATAAAGATATTGCTGGCAAGTGTATCGCCAAGTGCAGATTTGGTGAGTCGGTGCGCTTCGACGGAATCCAGAGTACTGACCGCACTGTTCAAGGTATCCAGAATTGCCTGGGGCGAATGCACCTCCTCCCGCCCCAATACGCTCGCAGCCGTCGGGCTCAAATGGGTGTTCACAACAGCGCGGCTGCGGGTTTCGTCCAGTTTGGTCAGACAAGCAGCCAGGTTTCCGGCAGCTATCAGGTCGCAGGCCATCAAGGCATCGGCGCGGCCATCGGAGATACGTACTGCCTGTAGCACTTGCGGCTGTGCCGCAAAGCGAATATGGGAGTAAACCGCACCACCCTTTTGTGCTAAACCGGTCTGGTCCAGCGTGCTGCAGGCCGTCCCTTCGATATGGGCCGCCATTGCTAGCAGTGCACCGATCGTCACTACTCCGGTACCACCCACACCTGTCACCAAGAAATTGTAGGGAGCCTCCAGTGCAGGTCTCTGTGGCGCAGGGAGTTTCTCCGCTTCAGTGCATAGCCGATCCCCAACCCCGGCCTTCTTGGCCAGGCGCCCTCCTTTCACTGTGACAAACGACGGACAAAACCCATTGATACAGGACAGGTCCTGGTTACAACCGGTCTGATTGACCCGGCGCTTGTCCCCCAGTGCCGTGGAGACTTTCTCCACGGCAATACAGCTGGACTGCTGCACACAGTCACCGCAACCTTCACAGACCAGTTCGTTGATCAATGGGCGGCCCTCGGCCTGGGGCAGCAGGCCGCGCTTGCGCTTGCGTCGCAGTTCGGTGGCACAGGTCTGATCATAAATGATGACAGTACAGCCCTCGAGTTCCCGCAGCGTCTCCATTACCGCAGGCAGGTGATCTCGGTGGCGCATCTCGACACCGTCGGGAAAAGACAGAATGCCACGATATTTATGGGGGTTGTCCATCACCAGTACGACCTTCCGCACCCCCTCCGCCAGCACCTGCCGGCAGATCATGTCCGGTGACAGCTCACCGTCGTGAGGCTGACCACCGGTCATCGCTACAGCATCGTTAAACAGAATTTTGTAGGTGATATTGACCCCGGCGGCGACAGCAGCGCGAATCGCCAGAATACCAGAATGGAAATAGGTACCATCACCCAGATTCACAAACACGTGTTTTTCTCGGGTGAACGGCGCCTGTCCCACCCAGTTGACGCCCTCGGCCCCCATCTGGGTAAAGGTGTAGGTCTCGCGATCCAGCCACTGGGCCATATAGTGACAACCAATACCGGCGAGCGCACGGCTGCCCTCCGGCACTTTGGTGGAACGGTTATGGGGGCAGCCGGCACAGAACATGGGCAGGCGCGAAACACTGGAACTCATCTGCCGGGAGATACGCCGGGCCAGGGCATCGAGGCGCATCAAGCGATGTTTGCCGTCTTCACCCAACCGGTCATCACCCAGCACAGTACCCAGCACCTGGGCAATAATAGCCGGCGACAGCTCCCCGTAAGCGGGCATCAGCGGTCGATCATGTTCGTCCACCTTACCCAAAATACGTGGAAAGTGGGGATCTTTCTGATGCACGTTGTACAGCTCCTCCTTCAGCTGCACTTCCATCAGGCTGCGCTTCTCCTCCAGCACCAACAGCGTATCCAGGCCGCGGGCAAACGCCCGGATACCGGGTACATCCAGGGGGTAGGTCATGCCCACCTTGAGAATCCGGATGCCTATCTGCCGGACTCTCTCCTCATCGATGCCCATGTCCTCAAAGGCCTGCATCAGATCCAGGTGGGCCTTGCCGGTGGTAACAATACCCAACGTGGCCCCGGGATTTTCTAACACCACCCGGTTTAAGTGGTTAGCCCGGGCAAATGCAAGGGCTGCCGGCCGCTTGTAACACCACAGGCGCTCCTCCTGCGCCAGGGGGCTATCCTGCTTACGGATATTCAGGCCGCCGTCGGGGCGCTCGATCTCCGGGTAGATGAACGCTACCCGTTGTGGGTCCACTTCTACTGTGGCGGCGCTGTCCATATTTTCCGCCAGGGTAATCATCGCCACCCAACAGCCGCTGAAGCGGGACAACTCCAGGCCGTAGTGGCCATAGTCCAGCACTTCTTGTACGGTGGCGGGATTTAGTACCGGGATATGCATATCCACAAAAGCGAATTCAGACTGACCGGGATAGGATGAGGACTTACAGCCGTGGTCATCACCGGACACGATCAGAGCGCCCCCCTTGGGAGAGGAACCCGCTGCATTGGCGTGGCGGAAGGCATCGCAAGAGCGGTCCACCCCCGGTGTCTTGCCGTACCAGATGCCGCAAACACCATCCACCTCGGCGCCCTCAAAAAGGCCCACCTGCTGTGACCCCCACACAGCGGTCGCCGCCAGTTCCTCATTGACTCCCGGCTGGAAGCGGATATTGTGCTGCTCCAGCAGTCCTTTGGCCCGCGACAGCTGCAAATCGTAGCCCCCCAGTGGAGAACCGCGATAACCGGAAATAAAGGTGGCAGTGTTGAGGCCGCGGGATTGATCCATACGCATCTGATCAATCGGCAGACGAACCAGCGCCTGTATCCCGGAGAGCAGTACACGACCCTTGCGGAGGGTGTAGCGGTCTTCCAGAGAGATCTGTTTGTTTGCCGGGGTACGCTCCGCGCACTGGGAACGGGTCTCTATGTCAGTCATACGCCTAATTTCCGCTCGTTCACTCTATTTGAAACCCGCTCTGGGCTATGAATCATTATTCTTCAGAATTGCCTTGCGTAAGCAACCAGATATCGCCATTACACCCTGCACCAGAGTGGGCGGGCGGGCAACCAGCGGCAGCACCTGCGCCGAGACGGGCTGGTCGGGCCATACTAGTTCGTTAAGCGCAACAGAGCATTGCTTTATTTACGCAAATGTGCGTAAATTTGTGATGAAAATTTCGATTATAAAAATATTTATAGGATAGGAGTCTTTATGAAGCGTTTGACAGATATGGATGACTTCGACCGCAAGATACTGCGCGCACTGCAGGAAAACGCCGATTATTCCATGGCGGAACTCGGCGACAAAGTCGGTCTCTCCCACACCCCCTGCTGGCGACGCATTAAGAGGCTCGAGGCGGAAGGTATTATCCGCGGCCGTGTCACTCTGCTGGACCCTCAGAAGCTAGACCTTGGGGTCACAGTATACTGTTATATCACGATTCACAACCACGATGAAGAATCCCTGAACAGTTTTGAATCGGCAGTACTGAGCGTTCAGGAAGTGGTTGAATGCTATTCGACCAGTGGAGACAAGGACTACGTGCTGCGTGTAGTCGTCGACAGCGTAGAACATTATGAACAGCTCTTAAAGCGCTCGCTGGTCCACCTGCCCAATGTGGCTTCGGTGAATTCCACTTTTGCTCTGAAACAGGTGAAATACACCACGCAACTGCCCCTATAGACAAAGGGTTTCAGAGGGCCCCGCTGCCGCCCGGGGCTTTCAGCGCTGTGCGCCAATAACTGACACCGCAATTGGCCGGGAGTATTCCGCGTATTTTAACTCCGTTTCTTCTCCAGTGCCTCGACCAGCTGCTCCAGTACTTCCTGTAAGGTCAAACCGTCACAGCGTACTGTCATATCCGCATACTGCCTGTAAAGTGCCTGGCGCTCTGTGAATAACGCTTCAAAGGTCTGCCCCGGTGCCTTGGCGATACCACGGCTCTCGTAGTTGTGAATGCGGCGGCGCAACTCTTCTGCCGAGCACTCCAGAAACACAACCGTACCGAAGCTGCGCAGGTTTGCCATGCCCGTTTCGCTGTACACGACACTGCCACCGGTTGCGATCACATGCCTGGGCAAATGGGCACTGGCAATAATCTCCCCCTCTATGCTTCGCAGGTTCAGATAGCCACGCTCCGCAATAATCTGTTGCAGGGTTTTGCCTTTGCGGGCCTGTATCAAAACATCGGTGTCCACAAAGTCCAGGGCCATCTCTTTGGCCAGCAAAACGCCCAGAGTGCTTTTCCCCGCACCGGGCATCCCTATCAGCACAATGCTGTTTCTTCTCTTCATCCGTTCACATCTTGAAGTAAAATGATTCAATCACCGCGCCGGGGGAACAACAACGCACGCAACCAACCGCGCAGGCTATTGCCCTGCAACAGCATTTTATCCAATTCCTTCAGGTTATGGGTTTGGCGGTAAGCGTCGGTAAACAGGGCTTCGCGGGTAATCATCCGCCGTTTGGGATCTATGGTTTTCACCAGCTTCGCCGGGTTGCCGGCGACCACCACATTTGTCGGCACATCCCGGGTGACAATACTACCGGCACCCACCACAGAATGATCGCCGATAGAAACCCCTTTGCAAATGGTGGCACTATCACCAATCCAGACATTATTACCCAGCCGTACCGGTGCAGTGCAGCGAAAAGGCCGGGTGCGGTTGTAAACGCCGTGCCAGTCGGAATCGGTAATATACACATTGGCAGCAAGCATACAGGCATCGCCAATTTCTATGGAGTGCGCCGCGGAAATCCGCACCCCGGGAGAAATCAGTACATAGTGCCCAATGGTAATGAACGCCTCACCCCCCTTGTGCCCAAAGGTAGTAAAGCGTATGCATTTTTCTGTGTTGGAAATTAAATGGGGATAGTTACCCAGGCGAATATTCGCACCAAATACATGTACCGAGGTGGGGTCCATGACCTCCGGCTCAACCCCCACGGCATCAAACTGCGGCAGCAGGTAGCGCTCGGTACGCCACCGGCGCCAGCGCAACTGCAAACTCTTGAGCCAATAGGGCCTGTGATCTTTGCGCATCGTTTACCAGGTTTCACTCATTCAATTGAGATAGGCACCCACACTGCAAATCGCAATTGCTTTTGCGGGTGCCGGCGTTTAGTGTTCGGATCACAACAAGTAGAAAGCCTTTTTCCATGACCATTAGACTACCCATTGATACCCGAGCCATTAAGGGATTCCTCGCAGCCCAGGAAGGGGAAGCACTCTACCATCTCGCCGCAGAGGCCAGTGGCCTTGGACCCTGCCTCGAAGTGGGGAGCTATTGCGGTAAATCCACCATATACCTGGCCGCAGCCTGCAAACTGACCAACAGCGTATTGTTTGCCGTGGATCACCACCGCGGCTCTGAGGAACACCAGCGCGGGGAGGAATACCATGATCCGGAATTGTTTGACGACCAAATTCAAATGATGGACAGCTTTGGCAACTTCCGGGCAAATATCCGTGCCGCTGCACTGGACGACTGGGTGGTGCCTATTGTGGCATCTTCGTCGGTTGCGGCGCGCTGCTGGAATACTCCTCTGGGCCTCGTCTTTATCGACGGCAGTCACTCTCTGGAAGCGGCCATGGCCGACTACCGCAGCTGGCCCCGCCATATAGTCCCGGGTGGTTACCTCGCCATTCACGATATTTTCCCCGATCCAGCCTATGGGGGCCAGGCGCCCTACGATATCTATAAACTAGCCCTGGCTTCCGCTCAATTCGAACTGGTCGAGACAGTGGACACCCTGGGTATTCTGCGCCGACTCTGACAACAGGCGCACTGCGGTAAAGAGCCCGCTCGCCGGTGTCAGATCGGCAAGTGCATCCGCAGCCAATAACATCGCCCCCACCGTCCAGGTGGTCTTCTCCTCCGGCCAGACTGCATCATCGGGATAGACATAGCCTGTCCAGTAACCGCCGTCACTGTCCTGCCAGCGGTGCAGCCCGCGAAATACTGCTTCGGCACGGGCGCGCTGGCCGGTGGCCAGTAGCGCCATGGCCAATTCGCAGGATTCAGCCACTGTCACCCATGGCTCGTCATTGACGCAGCGGCAACCCAGCCCGGCCACCACAAACTCATCCCAGCGCTGCTGCAGGCGCACGCGAGCCGCGTCGCCGGAGACAGCACCGCACAATACCGGGTAAAACCAATCCATGGAAAAGCGCGCCTTGGAAGCCCAGGTGCGGTCGAATCGCTCAGGTCTGGTACGCAGGGCCTTGCTCAGGGCGAAACGACCCGACTCCCAATGAGGGCGTGAAACCCCCAGTCGGCGGGCGATATTGATCGCGCACTCAAGGCTCTTGTAGATGGAAGAGCAGCCGGTGATGAGGGCATCCTCTTTGGGTCTGCCCTCAGCATCCACCGCCCAGTGAATTTCACCGTGTTTGGTTTGCAGGCCCAGTACAAACTCAATGGCACGCTCCACCATCGGCCAAAAACGGGACAGGCACTGGCTATCACCACTGATCAAATAGTAATGCCAGATACCAGTGGCAACATAGGCAACAAAATTGCTCTCGCGGCGCTCGCGATTCTCTACTGCGCCATCCTTGTAGGCCGCCCACCAGCTGCCGTCCTCCAACTGCGTATCCACCAGCCACTGGTAAGCTTTCTCTGCAGCCGCCAGCTCACCGGCAATCGCCAGTCCCATGGCCGCCTCCACATGGTCCCAGGGGTCGGCGTGACCGCCCTGAAACCAGGGAATAGCACCGTCGGGCTGCTGCTGAGAGCGGATATAGGCTGCACTGTCCCTTACAAAGCCGTTCGGGAATAGCCCTGCAGTCTCAAGCGGTAAAGCCTCCAGCTCACTCACGGGCTCTTTTCTCCCGCCGGCAACTGCTGTACCGCCCGGTGGGCTTTGACAAAATAGAGCGCGAGGCTTTTGCCAAGCACCGGGTTCAACAGTTTTTCCACAACACGGGTGAGCATCGGCTGTTTCATTAAATCCCACACCAGCAGTCGGTGGTAAGTGGCCACCAGGCGGGAATCCGGCTTGTTCCAGAACAGGCACTTCAGCCACCAATAAGGGACGTGCAGGGCATGGGCTTTGTGGCGAGCAAAATAACAGTGCCCCAGGGCCTCGATACTCTCGCGCAGTTCACGCTCGCGGAAAATGCGGATATGACCCCCTTCCACCTGGTGGTAAGCATCGCTGAGCTGCCAGCAGAGCCATTCGGGAAAATAAGCCGGTACAGTGGCGGCGAAAATTCCCGAGGGCTTCAGCACCCGATCGATTTCCGCCAGAAGCGCCCGGTATTCCCCGATATGCTCCAACACCTCAGAACAGATCACCACATCAAAGCAAGCGTTCGCAAAAGGCAATTGCAGACCGTTGGCAACACCGAACAGCAGGCGCCCGTTTGCGTACTCGGGGCTACTAAACGGTCTAGCGCGCGCGCTGGCAGTGCGCACATCGTCAAAGCAGAGGTCGATGCCATAGACATCCACCGCATCGGTGATCATCAGGTGAATGCAGTGGCGCCCTTCTCCACAACCGAGATCCAGCACCTTCTGACCGGGATGGAGGTTCAAGTGTTGCGGAGCCACTGTGATCATCAGGCAGCCTCCACACCGCGGATAGTATTTGAGGCCAAATCGCACCCACTGCTCTGCGACACGGGGGGTTCACCCAGTATTTTGCGGTAATAGGTCACCAGGTTCGCTGCAGCCAGGTCCCAGGAGAAGCTGTTCTCAATGCGGGCCCGGCCCCGCGCGCCCAGTTCAGCCCGCAGCGTTTCACTGGACAGCACCCTGTCAAGCGCCTCCGCCAACGCTTGGCTGTCGCCGGCCGGCACCAGGAGTCCGGCATCGCCAACCACCTCCGGAAGCGCACCCCCATCACTCGAAACCACCGGTGTGCCACAGGCCATCGCCTCTCCCGCAGGTAGCCCAAACCCTTCATAGAGGGACGGGCAGGCCACAACCGCGGCACTGCGGTAATAATTCACCAGTTCCTCACTGGAAATGCCGGAAACAAATTGTACCGAATCGCGCAATTGCAGACGTTGCAGCAGCTGCTCGGTGGCACCGCCCGCCTGCATTGCACCCACCACCAGCAGTTCCACATCGGCGAACTGTTTGCGCAGCGCGGCCAGGGCCTGCAATAACACCCGCAGCCCCTTGAGCGGCTGATCTGCCGACGCCGTCGTCATAATACGCAACGGCAGGCGCTGCACCTGCAGGTCGGGTTTGAATATCTCCGTATCGATGCCATTGTAAACCAGCTGTACCTGCTCGGGTGCCACACCAAACAGCTCGACAATATCCCGTTGTGACTGGCGCGATACGGTCACAATATGATGCAATTTGCGTGCAACTTTGGTCTGCATATTCAGAAAGTGATGCCAGCGGTGTACTAATAACCTGAAACGCCAGTCCGGCGCCGCATCCAGCGCCAGCTGTCGGTCGCGTGCAATGGGGTGGTGAATGGTGGCTACGACAGGCAGGCCGCTTTTTTCAATTTCCAGCAGCCCATAACTGAGCGACTGGTTATCGTGCACTATGTCGTAGTGGCGGCCGTGCCTGCGCAGGTACTTGGCCACCCGGCGGCCAAAGGTATAGGGCTCGGCGAATCCACCGGTGAGCTTGCTCAACCACTCGAAGAAATCCGTCCAGGACAACAAGTGCTTTGCCCTGAGAGCGCGGATAGGGTTCTCAGCTTCATACAGGTTGAGCCCGGGCATTTCAATCAGCTTTACCCTTTCATCCAGCTGCGGATAGGGCTGACCCGAAATAACATCCACAACATGTCCGGCATCCACCAGTGCCTTACTCAGGTAACGGAGATAAATGCCCTGGCCACCACTGTGTGGATGACTGCGATAACCCAGGAGACATATGTTGAGTGGCCGGGCCCCGCCGGCCAGAGGACCGTCTGTACACTTACCCAAGGCGGTCATAAATTCCCTATTCGCATTGTTCGGAGACCCACACGCAGCGACCGGTAAACACTGTCTTTACACGCAGCACATCAATGCACGCTGGTTGAGTCGGGTCCGCGCAGTGAAACCGAAAGAATACACTGACGCGGAAATGACCGCTAGGCTGAAACAGTCCACGCTAATGGCCATGCTGTCCAGAAAGCATTATCCCGAGACAGATAATAACGCGTACAAGTCAGTCATTGCCCCTTTGCAAAACCAACAATTCATAGTTCTATAAAACCAATAAATACATATAGTTACAGACAGCTTTTAATCTCATGTATAACTTTCATAATCTCTTCCCTGACCACTTCACCAGCGCGCAAACCGGCAACTGGCACCGGCATACACAAGTGGGATTTTACCCGCAGGCAGAATAAAAAATGCCCGCCAAATAGCGGGCCAGATATTTCGAACACACTTTCAGGAGGAGAGTTACAAGCGCATTACGCACTTAAATTTAGGTATAGTAGAGGATTCCATCCCGCCGTGCCTATGTCGCAAAAGCCATTGGATCGAGAGGCTATGCATCCCCCCTGCAACCCCCAGCAATTTCGCCTTGACTTATACGCGATACAAGTAGCTCTGGTATTCCACATCGGTAACCCGTGTGCCTATCTCAGCCTGCTCCTGCCGCTTTAGCAGCACAAACAGTGCAGCAAAGCGCGGGTCGAGATACTCACGCCACAGGTCACTCTGCCCAAAACGCTGCAAGGCGCCACCCCAGGTATTGATCAGCTGCTCACTCTCAACCTGGTAGGCATCCCCCGTAACCGGAGCCGGTGGTTCCAACTGGTTTTCCAGCCCGTGACATACACCGGTGAGAATCGCCGCCAGAACCAGATAGGGATTCACATCGGCGCCGGCGATACGGTGCTCAATGCGGCGGGCCTCCGGTTGACTGGCTGGAATGCGCAGGGTGGTGGTGCGGTTATCATAACCCCAGCACAGGTTCAGTGGTGCATGGGAACTCTCCTGGAAACGGCGATAGGAATTGCTGTGCGGGGCAAAGAATGCCATCGCATCATTTGCGCTCGCCAGCATGCCTGCAACTGCCTGGTGCAACAGGGCCGAACCCTGTTCGCTGCCGTTGTTGAAAACATTCCTTCCAGCACTGTCAATCAGGCTCAGATGCACATGCATACCGTTCCCGGCCCGGTTGCCAAACGGCTTCGCCATGGTGCTGACACGAAGGCCGTGGCTAGAGGCCACGCCTTTTAACAGACGCTTGAACAGCAGGGTCTGGTCCGCAACAGCAAGGGGGTCGGCACTGTGCCTGAGGTCAATTTCAAATTGACCGGGAGCGCATTCCGATAGTACGGAATCCGCCGGAATACCCTGCTCTTCACAGGCTGCGCGGACATCGGCGAAGAAATGCCGCTGGGCGTTCAGTTCCGACAGATCGTATACGTCTGTGGATGGCACCAGCTCCGCGTCGTTATCGCTGACCGGGCGCGGATGCGCCAGATGGTCCGGTTCGTCATGCAACAGATAGAATTCCAGTTCAGTGGCACAAACCGCGCTGTATCCGAGTCCTTTTAACCTGTCCACTACCCGTTGCAACTGGGTGCGCGGATCGGCGTAGAGTGCGGAACCATCCGCTTCGTGCAATTGCATATGCAGCTGGGCGGTCGGCTCCCTGTGCCAGGGTGCCAGGCTGACCGGGGATACCGGGAGACAGACACCATCGCTGTCGCCACTGGCAAACACCAGCGGGCTATTCTCGATATCCCGTCCCCAGATATCCAGACTGACGGCGCTGCGGGGCATCTGCAGGCCCCCCTTGAATAGCTTCTGCGCTGACTCGGCGGGCAGCCACTTACCGCGGGGCACACCATTGATATCGAATATAAAGCCTTCAATCCACTTTAAATCCGTATGCTCAGCCAGGAACCTGTGTGATTGCGCCAGCAAATCCGATCGGCCAGCGAGTTTCTTTTCTTGAGACATATATTGCCTGAGATAATCCATTCAAACCGCAGTAACGGCCCAGAGCCTCCCCTGCCGCTAGCAGCGGGCAGGAGGGCAGCCATAGAGAGACACTGCGGCGAGTTTACGCCAGTGCCGCGGCAGTGTCGTTCAGAGTGCGCCGAGCCTTTTCCACCAACTCATCCACCTGCTCGGTGGTGATGATCAACGGCGGCGCGATAATCATGGTATCGCCGGTGGCGCGCATCACCAGGCCATTTTTAATGCTCAGGTCGCGACACACACCGCCGGCGGTGCAATCCTCATCGAAACGGGCGCGGCTGGGTTTGTCCTTCACCAGCTCCAGGGCGCCAACCATACCCAGGCTGCGGGTCTCGCCCACAATCGGATGATCCGCCAGCTCTGCCCAGCGTTTGGCCAGGTAGGGACCGGTCACGTCGCGCACCGTGTCAATAATCTTCTCATTGCGCAGGATATTGATTGTCGCCAGGCCCGCCATACAGGCTGCGGGGTGCGCGGAGTAGGTGTAGCCATGGGTAAATTCCCCCCCTTTGCTTTTGATCACTTCAGCGACCCGGTCACTCACCAGGGTACCGCCCAGGGGAAAGTAACCATTGGTCACCGCCTTGGCAAACGTCATCAGGTCCGGTTTCATGCCGTAGTAATCGGCTCCGAACCAGGCTCCGGTGCGGCCAAAGCCAAAAATTACCTCGTCCATCACCAGCAGGATATCGTACTGGCCCAGCACCTTCCTCACCTCCGGCCAATAGGTTTCCGGCGGGATGACCACGCCGCCGGCTCCCTGGATCGGTTCGGCAATAAAGGCCGCAACATTCTCCGGGCCCAGTTCCTGGATTTTTTCATCCAGGGAGCGGGCGGCGTAAATGCCAAACTCCTCGGGTGACATATCCCCGCCCTCGGCGAACCAGTAAGGTTGCTGCACATGCTCGATGTAATCCAGCGGCTGGAACTGCTTGCGCATCCCACTCATACCACCGAGACTGGCGCCAGCGATAGTGGAGCCGTGATAGCCATTCTTGCGGGAGATCACGATGCGTTTCTCCGGCCGGTCCTGCAGGTCCCAGAAGCGGCGGATAATACGCAGATTGGTGTCATTCGCCTCGGAGCCCGAACCGGTAAAGAACACGTTGTTTATAGTCGCCGGGGTCACTTCCGCCAGGACATTGGCCAGTTCGATAGAGGGCACAGTGGTACACTGGAAAAAGCTGTTGTAAAACGGCAAGGTGTTCAGCTGCTGGTAAATAGCATCACTGATTTCCCTGCGGCTGTAGCCCAGGTTGCAGCACCAGAGGCCGGACATGCCATCCAGCATGCGGTGACCATCGATATCGATAATATAAGCGCCTTCGGCACGGGTAATCACCCGGGTGCCCTGCTGGCCCAGATCATGGAAGTCGGTGAAAGGGTGCAACAGATGCCTGCGATCCTGTTGTTGCAGCTCGGTCTTATTCATAATGCTCTCCTGTCTTTTACACCGGAATTCACCCCACCTCGCGGGGTCAGGGACCCGCACCACTGGATAAAGAGTAATCCCGTAGCCTGCCATCCACCCTGTATGACCCAGGTAAACAGGCCGCAACAGGGTGTCTGGTTGCGCTCAAATTTTGTGATCACATTTTAGTGGCGAGCATCACAAAAGCGCAAGATCTATCGAAATATCAGTGGTGCCGCAAAATTGCCGGAACTCACCTGGGGCTTTGAAAAGGTTGAATAGGGCATGACCAATTAGTCACAATCCAGATAATAGCCGGCGATAAATCCTTAGGGGCAAGATACGCCAGAAGGCGCCTTAAGCGCCGGGGCTGGGTGGGGCCCGCTAGAGCAATTCCTCCGCAGGGATAGAGCCGAGTCCCTCCTCAATATCCTGGCGGATGGCCCTGCGCACCTGATCCGCATCCCCCTTGGCAAGCGCCACCAGCAGATCCTTGTGACGGTCCGGTAATTCCTGCACGCCAAAGCGCTGGAACACCAGGTGTTGCAGAGGGGCTGTTTGCAGCCACAGACTTTCGATCAAAGAAAGGATGATATGAGGGCGCCCCAAACGGTAGAGGGTAAAGTGGAAATCGAGATTGGCAGTCACATACTGCTCTATATCTTTTTCCTCCAGCGCAACGTTGACCCGGGTGTCCAGCTCACACAGAGACTCCAGCGCCTCCTCCCCCACAAAAGGCAGGGCCTGCTCGGCAGCCTGGCACTCCAACGTTACCCTGGCCGCACAGATCTCTGCGAGCTTTTCCGGGGTCATAGTGGGAACGGTCACGCGGCGGGTATCCGATACCTCCAGCGCCCGCTCGGAAGTGAGGCGTCTCAGCGCTTCCCGCACAGGCATGGGGCTGCAATTCAGTTGCGCCGCCAATCCGCGAATCGTGATTGCGTGACCGGGCAGAAATTTGCCACGCAGAATTGCGTCGCGCACCTGAAAATAAACCCGCTCCTGTGTGGTGCGGAAGGCTTCTTGCGTGGGGTGAAATGCCCGCGTCATAGTCACGCAGCCCCAAGCTGCGGCAACTTATGGGGCGTCTCATCACAACCGACCTCAATCAGGTAATCCGCCGCCCGACCACTCTGCCAGATAGTGTAAAAGTCATCGGCAACCCCCCGGCTCAGGTCTACCACCCGGTTCCAGTATCGGATGCGCTCTCTGGGGTTCAGCTTGTAAAAGTCGCTGCGATCTGGAATCTTCCCTCCGGGCAGTGCGGTCACAAATGCGGGAGATGGCGCAATCAGCAGCGTGGATGCCATGGCATCACCGCGCACGCGCCGCCAGAAGAGCCCCTTGTCAAACCAGCCCGGCACCATATAGGGGAAAAAATGTGGATAGAGGACCAACCCGTGCGGATGGCGAAAGCGCAGATCGAAGTGGTAATCGGTGATGCCGCCATCTCGGTAATTGCCCAAAGGCGCTCCATCGGGGTTTTGTACACCCTGCATCACCAGGGGAATAGCACCGCTGGCGAGCACTGCGGTACAGACATTGCGGGCGGACAAGGCCGTATTTACTGTGCTCAGGCTGTCAAATTCCACTGCGGCGCTGGTACCGGAATGGAATATCACCCGCTCCCAAAAGGCGCTCAGGCTGTATCTGGACACTGCATTGGCCAAAGCCGAAGCAATCAGAGCCGGGGCCAGGAGAGCGCGTTTTTCACTCCCGAGAGGCCCCCGGCCTCGCACCGTGACAAAATGGCTGTGCCACAGCGGATTCCCCGCCACCTCACAGGCGCCCCGCTCGCCCAATACACTCTGCAGAACCCATTCTCCTGTGGCGGTAATTTCCCTAGGGGCCGGCTTTGAGGAAGTGTAGTTTTGGTGGATATACGCGTGTTCCAGCCGCTCCAATGCCGCCAATGGGTCCCGCATTGCATAGCATAGGTTGCGAAAACTGCCGATCGAGGACCCAAGAGTCACTATCGATTCACGCCGCCCCTTGAAAAATTCTCCCATCAACACCCGATCCAACTGGCTGATCGCCAACCATTTGGGACCACCGGAGGCTCCGACCAGAGTAGAGAACTGATTCTGGTGCAAGCCTTCCTGGCGAATGCGGCGGGCCGCAGTAGCGCCGGCGAGCAAAATGCAACGGGTACGCTTCACAACACTTCTCTTGTATTTTTCCTAAGATCCGTACTTCACCGGGTTTTCAATAAAACGCCAGACCAGGCTACCATTCGCCGGTATTTTCCATCGACTGCCAGGGCTCCCGGGGAGTGAGTGGTTCACCGTTTTGCAGAAGTTCAATGGAGATACCGTCCGGTGACCGAACAAATGCCATATACCCATCGCGGGGAGGCCGGTTAATGGTCACACCCGCTTCCATCAGACGCTGACAAACCCCGTAGATGTCATCCACGCCATAAGCCAGATGACCAAAATTGCGCCCTCCGGGATAGGACTCCGGGTCCCAGTTATAAGTCAACTCAAGTACCGGCGCCCTCTTCTCACGGGCAGTCTCCAGATCCCCCGGCGCGGCCAAAAACACCAGCGTAAAGCGGCCCTGATCATAATCCGTGCGGTTCACCACCTGCAAACCCAGTATTTCACAGTAAAATTTCAAAGACACATCCAGATCGGACACACGCACCATCGTATGTAGGTAGTTCACCCGCTACTCCTTTTTTTACTCAGATCTACAATCGCGATATAAGAGATGATTCAACTTCACAACGTCAAATGCAAATGTATAAAAAATTCTATCGCAAATTTTTACAGGCATCCGACCTTTGCGCACCCTCGGTGTTACATATGGCCTGTCACTCCCATCACTACTGGCCGGATATTACCCTCGAGGCGGTACAGGAATACTGGCGCGACGCGGCGCGCTTGGCCGATGACAAGTGGGACACTATCTTCGGAGAAAAAATACCCGCCTGGCAAAACGCCGTTGCACACACCCTGCAACTACCCGACGCCGACCAAATTGCCATTGCCCCCAATACCCATGAACTGGTTTACCGCCTGATCAGTGCCTTCGATCAACACCAGCCCCTGCGTATACTGACCACCGACGGCGAATTCTACAGTTTTGCACGCCAATTGGCGCGATTGGAAGAGCTGCCCAACATCGAAGTCAGCAGGATTCCAAAAGTACCCTACGACACACTGGCCGAACGTTTCGAGCGGGCGTTGCAGACCGCAGACTACCAGCTTGCCTATGCCAGTCTGGTCTTTTTCGATTCGGGTGTGATGTTCCCCGAATTATTGCGCATCGCCGGGGACAAGCCAGCCGGTACCCAGTTTGTTATCGACGGCTATCACGCCTTCTTCGCGCGCCCGGTCAATTTGCGCGATGTCGCCGACAAGGTCTTCTTCCTCGCCGGCTCCTATAAATACCTCGGCGCCGGTGAAGGCCTCTGCTTTATGAGTATCCCCGCACACTGTACCCTGCGCCCGCTCAACACCGGCTGGTTTGCAGACATGGCTGAATTACAAAACCGCTCAGAGGGCGTCAACTTTGGGAACAACTGGCTGCGTTTTGCCGGGGCGACCATGGATTACTCCTGCCTGTACAAAGGACTGGCCATTTTCGACCTGTTACGGCGTGAAGGTATTACAGTCGGGAAAATTCACCGCTATGTCCTGGCTGCCCAGGGTCGCTTTCTGCACAGCATGGACAGCGCAGGACACCCCCTGCTCAACCGGGAGAATCTGATTTATCACGACCTTGAGCAAGGCCATGGACACTTCTTTACCTTTGACTGCCGCAGTGTGGAGAATGCGCAGCGACTGCATAAAGCACTCAGAGCCCGCGCCGTGCTGTGCGACCGGCGCCAGCAACTGCTGCGGCTGGGGTTTGCCATCTACCACGACGAGAATGAGACATATCAACAGGTTTTCAGTGGTTGAGGTTATCCATCCAGTAGCGCTTGCCGTCGGACGGATTTTCCCAGACCAATCACCGCCAATGATATCTACAGGGCTGGCAGTGAATAGGTTATGCTGCAGAGCACGCTCAGCTGCCGTTAAGCATAACGCTGCTAAGATCCCGCCAATACTCCGGGGTTTCCCATAACCCATTGCGATGGACAAGGAAAAATCATGAAGTTAATACCACTCTCCACAATCACACTACTTGCCCTGCTTGTCACCGCTTGCGGCAGCGGTAGCGCACCTGCCGAGCGGGGTACTCTGGTCACAATTGCCGCACACGGTGAGGTCAGCCAGGCACCCGACATAGCGAGCATCTCTGTGGGTGTCGTCACCGAGGCCGGGGACAGTAAAAAAGCCATGGGCGATAACGCCGAACAAATGGAAGCCTTGATGGCGGCCATCAAAAAAGCCGGTATTGCCAAAAAAGACATCCAGACCAGCGGCATCAGCCTATGGCCCCGTTACCAGTATCAACAGAATCGAAAACCGCAACTCGTTGGCTATACTGCGCGCAATACGGTCAGCATCAAGGTGCGCAAGCTGGACGAATTGGGAGACCTGCTGGACGACCTGGCGGACGCCGGTGCCAACCAGGTGAACGGCCCCAGCTTCGAGATCGGCGAGCCGGCACCGGTACAGGCCAAGGCCCGTGAAAAAGCTCTTCTGGATGCACAGGAACGGGCAACCATCTATGCAAAAGCCCTCGGCATGAAGGTGCGCCGGATCGTGAGTATTTCTGAAAAAGGCACCGGCGATCTGCCCCATCCGGTGATGCTCAGCCGCAACCAGATGACCGCCGAGAAAGACCGTGCAACGACGCCTGTTGCCCCCGGGGAAATAACGGTGACGGTGAACCTGGACCTGGTATTTGAGTTGCAGGACTGATCTCTTTGGGCCCTGCATCCTCCAACGCAGAATTCGGGAGTTGACCTTTTCCCCGGTTATACCGGCACGCGCCATTGGGCTACCGCCGGCACAGCTGCGGTTTCATTGCAGCCCCATCAACCTGGCTCTCCCGGCTCTACAAAAATATCCGCGGCTGGCTGGATGGGCTCTTTGTAGATCTTTCCGCCTTTCATCACAAACTGCACCCGCTGCAATTCGGAAATATCCTCAAGAGGGTTTCCCGCCACCGCAATAATATCTGCCATCTTGCCCTCGCTGATACTGCCCAGTTCATCCTGCACCTGCAGTAGCTGCGCGGCATGCCAGGTGGCCGAGCGAATGGCATCGGCAGGGGCCATACCCCCTTGCACCATCAGGACAAATTCCCGCGCATTGTCCCCGTGGCGGGTCACCCCGGTGTCGGTCCCAAAAGCAATTTTGACGCCACGCTTGTACGCTCTGGAAAACGTTCCCAGCATCAACGGGCCGATAGTGGCCGCTTTTGGGCGCACAATATCCGGTAAAAATCCCTCAATGGCGGATTTTTCCGTTACCCACTCCCCGGCCATCAGTGTCGGCACAAACCAGGTATTGTTACGGCGCATCAGATTAATCACCTCATCGTCCATATAGGTGCCATGTTCGATGGAATCTACGCCGGCGCGAATTGCGCGGATCATACCCTCTTTGCCATGGGCATGGACCGCCACAGTCAAGCCGTAATCCCGGGCGGTGGCGACAATCGCCTCCAGCTCATCCATCATGAACTGAGGATTCTGCCCACTTTTTGCCACACTCAACACGCCACCGGTGGCAGTAATCTTAATCAGGTCGACACCCTCCTTGTAGCGCTGGCGAACAGCCTCTCGCGCACTGGCCGGCCCGTTGATCACACCCTCTACCGGGCCGGGATTACCCATCAGATCCCAGCGGCGGCCATTGGTGGGATCGGCATGGCCACCGGTGGTCGCGATGGATTTGCCCGCAGTATAAATTCGCGGTCCCTCGACGATACCTGCGTCTATGGCCTTGCGCAGACTCACAGTGACATTATCCTGGTCCCCGAGATTGCGCACGGTGGTAAAGCCCGCAAGCAGCGTACGCCTGGCGGCATCCACCCCGCGCAAAGTGAAATCCGCGGGATTCCATGTATAGGACTCCATATAGGCTTGCGGGCCAAACTCATAGGTGAGATGGCTGTGCATATCCATGAGGCCGGGCAATACCGTAAAATCGCGCAGGTCCACCAGGATTTCCCGGTCCCGTTTGGCAAACCCTTTTTGCACTGACTCGACCCGGCCATCC
The DNA here is from genome assembly GCF_030731025.1 of Microbulbifer sp. 2205BS26-8. Taxonomy (NCBI): domain Bacteria; kingdom Pseudomonadati; phylum Pseudomonadota; class Gammaproteobacteria; order Cellvibrionales; family Microbulbiferaceae; genus Microbulbifer; species Microbulbifer sp. 2205BS26-8. The sequence continues at coordinate 57,582 of NZ_JAVAMR010000018.1, forward strand.
ACGATGTGCACAGTGCGGTTTTCCAAGAGTTTTCCGCTACTGCTGTCAAACAGCTTACCCGCGTAAATAGCCGTGCCCTGCGCCTGCGCCTGCAGGCCCGTCAATCCCACACAGATAGACATTATCGCAACGGCAGCGCGGTTGGTGAGGTAGCCCCTCTTGGTATTCTTTGTCATTGTCGCTCCCAGCAAGTCTCACTTAGATTCGTATCGTTCTTATTGGAACGCGTACAATTTACCGCAGTCTGTGAGTCAAGAGGAAGTGCCAATGAAAATCTACGAATTTGCTGCCGCACCCAATTGCCGTCGTGTGCGCATGTACCTGGCGGAAAAAGGTATCGATATCACCTTCACTCAGGTAGATATTGCCAAGGGGGAAAACCTCACCCCGGATTTTCGCAGCATGAATGCCACTGCGAAAGTGCCGGTACTGGCGCTGGAGGATGGCACACACATCGCCGAGTCAGTGGCGATTCAACGCTATTTTGAAGAGCTGCATCCGGAGCCACCGTTGTTTGGGCGGGATGCAAGGGAAAAGGCTCTAGTTGAAATGTGGAGCCGCCGCGCCGACTTCAACCTGATGCTTCCTGTCGGAATGTGCTTCCAGCATGTCTCGGGTTTCTTCAAGGACCGCATGAATGTCTACCCGGCATTCGGCGAGGATGCCGGTAAGCGCGCAATGCAATTTATGGCTATCTTGAATGATCACCTTTCCGATCACGAATATCTGGCGGGGGATTATTTTTCTGTAGCAGACATTGGTATGGTCTGCAGTCTGGATTTTGGCAAGGTGCAAAACCTGCGCCCTGATGCCGAAAAACACCCCCACCTGATCCGCTGGCGTGGGCAGCTCAAACAGCGCCCCAGCTTCGGTGCCTGACGGTGGATTTGCGCTAAAATCCGACTGACGGAAGAAAGCCGGGAGACGCATCAGTCTACAAATAGACCATCACCCCCACCCATCCCGGGGGGGGCGATTACTCATCTGGAATGTCAATCCCTGGAGGGCAACACCTCTACCGGTCCGATGTCCAGGGCTTCCACCTCCCCCTTTATCTTGTCGAGATCCCCCACAATCACCCAGGTAAACTGCCCGGGAGCGAGGAACTCCTTTGCGGCAGCCGCTACCTGTGCTTGGGTGAGCGCGACAACCCGCTGTGGATACTCGGCAATGTAGTCTTCCGGCAGGCCCTTTTCTACCTGCCAGTTGATACTGGAAAGCAACTGCCCCTTGGTCTGGAAGCGAGCGCTCTGTTTGAGCACCTCATCGTTGCGATAGTCCTCCAATTCCCTCTCCGTGATGGGGCGTTTATCCAGGTAGTCCCGGTACTCTTTCACAATCTCCCGGATCGCGGGCGCCGTTTTGTCAGTTTGCACAGGTGCGAACAAAATGTATGGACGCTGGCCTTCCGTATCCAGAGACACTGCACGGGCACCGTATGACCAGTGTTTGTCCTCACGCAGGTTCATATTCACCCGGGAAGTAAATTTTCCCGCGATAGTATTGGCCATCGCATCGAAAGCCTCAGCGCCCTGAGGCTGCCAGGGGGGCATGACCAGACCCGCCATGATGTAACTCTGCTGCGCGCCGGGGCGATCCAGCAGATACACCCGCGCTTTGTCAGGACGTGCCACTTTTGCCAATGCCACATTTGGCAATTCTGCTTCGGGTGCTCTCCAGTCGCCCAGGGCATCATTCAGCAGGGGCTCTACCTCCTTTTCTGTCACATCGCCGACAATCGTCAGGGTGGCATTATCGGGCCTGACCCAGGCTTTCTGGAACTGCACCAGATCGTTACGGGTAATGGATTGGATCCCCTCCGGGGTACCGGAACCGGTCAAAGGGGAACCGTAGGGGTGACTGGCGCCGAACAATAGCGGTGGCAGCTCCCGCAGTGCCAGCCCCCGCGGCTGGGCCTTTTCCTGCGCGATCCTGTCCAGGCGATTGGACTTGACCCGCTCGAGATCCGATGCCGGAAACTGCGGCTCGGTCACCACTTGCGCAAAAAGCTCCAGAGACGGGGCCAGCTGCGACTTGAGAGCACTCATGCTGATCGTGTTGTAATCCAGCCCGCTGCCCCCGCCGATACTCACGCCCAACTCTTCCGCCCGAGCACTGAAAGCCAGGCTGTCCAGATCACCGGCGCCCTCGCTGAGCATTTGCGCAGCTACAGAGGCCAGGCCGGGCTTGCTATTGTCCGCCGCTGCACCACTGCGAAACTGCAGATTCATCAACACTACCGGCGTATCATGGCGCTCGGCCAGGACTACCTTCAGCCCGTTTTTGAGGGTGAACGCCTGCTGTTGTGGCAACTCCAGTTCGACAGTTTTATCCACCTCAGGTAGCTGGCTGCGATCCGCACCCTCACTGTCGGCAGTGTACTGTTTTTGTGGCTCGATAATCAGGGTGTAGGCATCTGCCTTCAACCACTGCTGCGCTACATCCTGTACTTCGGGTGCAGAAACCTGGGCGTATTCCTCGATTCCTTTTAGCAGGGCACCAGGATCGTCATAGTAAAATTCCGCACGGGCCAGGATGTCGCTCTTGCCACCAAAGCCACCGGTTTTTTCCAGACCCTTTACAAGGCCGGCAAACTCCCCTTGCTTGACCCGGCGCAGGTCCTCTGTACTCACACCATTTTTTGCAAACGCACGCAATTCCCTGTTCAACAGTCTTTCGACTTTATCGACCGGCTGCCCGGGCTTTACATCCACAATGATAAAAAGTTGCCCAGCCAGCTGGCGCCCATAGTAGAAGGCGCTAACACTCGTGGCAACTTTCTCATCCCGTACCAGGCGGCGATACAGCAGAGAGTTCTTCCGGTTTGCCAGCAGTGACGCCATCAATTCGAGCGCGTGCTCCTCCTCACTGTCAACCGCCGGTACATTCCAGACCTTGTAAATACGGGTTTGTGGTACCTGGTCGTAGACCACTTCACGCTTATTGACCTGAGCCGGTAATTCCCAGCGCTTGACACGCGGCTGCGCCCCTGTGCTGGGTATATCACCAAAATACTTGCGCACCTTGGCCATGGCCTCATCAACAGTGACATCGCCGGCAATCACCAGGGTTGCATTTGCCGGTTGATAATGATCCGCAAACCACTTTTTCACGTCATCCAGGCTGGCATTGTCTAGATCTGCCATAGAGCCGATGGGTGTCCAGGAGTAGGGATGGTTAGCGGGAAAGGTGCTCTTGGCAATGATATCAAAGGCTTTACCGTAGGGGGCATTTTCGCCCTGACGTTTCTCGTTTTTTACCACACCGCGCTGTTCATCCAACACATCCTGGGTGATTGCACCCTTGAAGTGGCCCATCCTGTCCGACTCCATCCACAGTGCCATATCCAGAGCACCTTTGGGAACCGTGGCGAAATAATTGGTGCGATCATTGTTGGTGGTGCCATTCATATCCGTGGCACCGGAGCGCTGGAAGGGTTCAAAGTATTCGCCCGGATGATTTTCGCTGCCGTTAAACATCAGGTGCTCAAACAGATGGGCAAACCCGGTTTTCCCCTCCGGCTCATCCTTGGAACCCACCTTGTACCAGATATTAGTGGAGACGACCGGGGCCTTGTGGTCCTCGTGTACGATCACTGTGAGGCCATTGGGCAACACTTCCTTATGGTAGGGAATGTCCAACTTCGGTGCCGGAACATAGGCCGGATTACCAAAAGCGGCCGCCTTGCTGCGGGCCGCCGCCGTTTTATCCGCGGATAGCGCGTGGGACCTATCGTTAGTGGAATTGTCACAACCGGCGAAACCGGTGGTGGCAATAAGGACACTGATAAACACTGGACGCAGGTCCATAGTTTCACTCCTAATCAATAACAGCGGAGCCAGGGCAATTGCTTACCCTGCCATTGTCTACAAAACCTTCCGCCGAATCAGTGCTCGGCCAGAGTCCCGCTTGGACAAAAAAATGGGCACAGAAGTGCCCAAATACCTACAATACAGAGAGAAGCAATAAGCCTCAGTTGCCCACGGTAAGAAACCGTAGGCTCCTCTGTTGCGCCGGACTGTTCAAACCAAACGACCTGGTCTGACGACCTGCGGTTACCGAGGATGCGCCCCTGTGAGTACTGTAGAGACCCATTATGCCGCTACTGTACCGGATCTGTTCTCGGCATTAGGCACAGAATGGTGGCCAAAACGCTCCTCGGCGATAAGGTCAGCCACGTGTGCCGTGGTTTTACCGGTGTTATCTGCACGCTCAAACACCTCCTGCATGGTATTGCCGATTTCTTCAATATGGGCACGCACCTCGGTGGCGTCGTAATCTCCCTGCTGCTGGTAATAAACATCGATAATACCACCGGCATTGATCACATAGTCCGGGGCATAGAGAACGCCTTTCTCGCGCAGCACTTCGGCGTGACGCTCTTCGGCCAGCTGGTTGTTGGCGGCACCGGCGACAGCTCCCACTTTCAAGCGGGCGATGGTGTCATCATCCAGAATGGCTCCCATGGCACAGGGCGCGAACAAATCCACATCCAGATCGAAGATCTCCTCAGCGGTTACGGCAATAGCACCCAGCTCATTGACCGAGCGATCGATATTGTCTTGGAAAATATCCGTAACGAAGAGTTCCGCGCCGGCCTCTTTCAACAGCTTGCCCAGGCGGAACCCCACATTGCCCATTCCCTGGATAGAAACTTTGAGACCGCTCAAGTCGGTTTTTCCCCAGCGGTGCTGTGCGGCGGCCTTGAGGCCCACAAATACGCCATAAGCAGTGGAAGGCGACGGGTCACCACCGTATTCAGAGCCTGCGAACAGACCGGATACATACTCTGTGGTCTCGCCGATAACCCGCATATCGGCAACGCTGGTGCCGGAATCCTCCGCGGTGATGTAACGCCCGTTGAGTGTGTTGATGAACTCACCCATAGCGCGCAGTAGCTCGGGCGTCTTATCCTGACGGGGATCGCCGATAATCACCGATTTTCCACCCCCGAGTCTCAAACCAGCCATGGCAGACTTATAGGTCATTCCACGGGAGAGGCGCAGCACATCATTGAGCGCCTCACCGTCATCCACATAGGGCCACATACGGCAGCCTCCCAGTGAAGGCCCTAAATTCGTATTGTGGACCGCGATGATTGCCTTGAGACCGCTCTTGGCATCCTGATAAAACGCCACTTGTTCGTGTTTATCATAAGCGGAATGGGAAAAAACACTCATTAACTGTTCCTCTCCGGAAGGCCGATTCTAGCGCTGGGGAACAACCACAGCCTTATCATTTTTTTGAGGGGTAAGATTATATCCTGCTTCACCAGATAAAGTTTGCATATTTTGCACAAAACGGCAAAACAATAGCGAAAACTTCATATATAGCGTTATTATTTAGGACGATTTTCTTAAAGGAACACAATGGACCAAGTGGTCAAAAAACCTCCTGCGCGAGCCAGCGCCCCTGGCAACCACCGCAAGGCTTTCGCCCTGGGCAGGATCCCGTTATACGGCGTCAACTGGGTCTGGTAGAATCCGCGCCCAAATCGAACCCCAGGGATATACTCGATGCTCAACGCCGACGCTCTGAAACAGCTTTCACAGCTGAAAACTGATATTCGCTCCAGCAAGGAATTTGCCGAAGGCCAGGTACGCGGCAGCAACGGTAAGTTCGGTTTTGTTGTGCTGGTGGATGGGCGAGAGGCCTTCCTGCCACCCAATGAGATGGAACGTGTTTTCCCCGGCGATCGGGTTCGCGTCAGCCTGACAGAAGGACCCAAGGGCAAGCTCACCGCGGAACTGGATGTCCTGCTTGAGAGTGAACTTGACTACCTTGTCGGCCAATATATCCAACGTGGCCAGGGACACTTTATCCAGCCCACCCAGCATTCCCTCACCCGCTGGATCTTTCTCCCCCCCAAGGCCCGCGGCAAGGCCCAACCCGGAGACTTTATCGCCTGCAGGGTCAACCGCCACCCCTTCAAGGACGGGCGCGCTCAGGCCAGGGTGACGTCCGTTATCGGCAAACCCGAGATGCCCGGTATTGAGCACGCCTACACAATTGCCCAGTACCAGCTGCCAGAGCAATTCAGCCCCGCGGCGCAGAAACAGTCGGAAACCCTTGCCAGGCAATTGGCGTCTGTGATTGCCGAGCGCACTGACCTCTCCGAACTGGGCTTTGCCACCATTGATGCGGAAAGCACTCAAGATATGGACGATGCCCTTGCCGTTACCCAGCGGGAGGATGGTTGGACTCTGCATATCGCTATTGCCGATCCCAGTAGTGTGATCGGCCAAGACAGCCCGCTGGATAAGGAAGCCTTCAAGCGCGCCCACAGCCTATACCTGCCCGGCGAAACCCTGCCCATGTTGCCAAACAATCTGTGCGAGGGTCTCGTCTCCTTGATTCCCGGAGAGCTGCGCCCGGTATTGGTTGTGCATATTGATATCAACCGTGATGGCAGTATCAGTGCGAGCCACTATGAGTTTGCCGCGATCCGCTCCCAGTACAAACTAAGCTATACACAAGTCAGCGGTTTTTTTGAGGGTGATGACACCGCAGTGCCCGAAGCGCAAAGAGAGAGTTTGCGCAATCTGGCCGCAATCTGTAAGGCCCGTGCCACTTATCGCTCCACCCATTCTCTGGCCATGGAAGACCGCCCGGAGTATGAGGTCTGGCTCGACAGCCAGCGCAAAATTGCGCGTATCGAAAGGCAGGAGCGCAATATTGCCCAGCGCATAGTCGAAGAGGCCATGCTCGCCACCAATATCAGTATCGGCGCCAAACTAGCGGAACGACAGCAGGGCTGCTTTTCTGTGCACCTGGGTTTCCGCAAAGAACGTATGGGCGAGGTAAAAAGTCTCCTCAAAGCCCTTTTGCCAGAATATGCCGAGAAAGACCTGGGCCAACTGGAGCACTACCTGGCTTTGGTGAAGCACCTGGAAAGTCAGGATGATTCCCAATTGCAGAACCTCCTGGCCGTGCTGAAGCGCATGCTGCGCCCCGGTCTGCTCAATAACAAGGTCGGCGCACACCTGGGTTTAGGACTCCCCGCCTATGCCACAGTAACCTCCCCCATTCGCAAGTACAACGATCTGTATAATCACCGCGTACTACGTGCGGCTATACAACAAGGCAACACTCCAGATCTCAACGACGTGCATATTGAGGCTCTGCAGAACAGCCTAGTTCGCGGCCGCCAGGCCAGGCGCGCCCTGGAGCAATGGCTGTATGCCCAGTTTATGCAGGATAAAATCGGTAACACATACGCTGGCAAAATCACTCTGGTGACTGGCGCCGGCCTCGGGGTACGCCTCGATCAATTTGGCATCGATGGATTTGTGCGGATGAATGGGGACAAAAAGAACCTTCCGACTTTCGACGGCAAGCATCTCACCCTCACGCACAATGAGCAACGTTTCCAACTGGAACAAGCGGTTGTGGTCAAGGTGGCCTCTGTGAATGTGGACAAGCGCCGCATTGCTTTCGAACTGGTTCTGGAGAGTCCGCAAGCCGACAGCGCCGCAAAAAAATAATCAGGGCAAAGCCGCCCTGGAGAGCCCGGTCACTGTCGGGCTCTCCCCTGTTGTGATGAGCCTGATACGGGTTACTCTCTTGGCACAGGCCGTTGACATTTCGGCAAGTCAGTACAATTGCGCCGGTGTTTCTGGATAGCCACTTATCGCCTTTTACACTACCCGCTGATTTGCAAACTGCAATAACATCGCCACAGCACTGGCTGGAACAGGCAATCTATCAAAATGATCGAGGTCACCCATGAATCCTATTGTTGCACTGCCCCCCACCCCTCTGTGGAAACACTTCGCCGCACTGTGTGAGATTCCCCGCCCCTCCAAACATGAAGAGCGGGTAGTGGAATACGCCCTCAGCTTTGCCAGAGCCCGCAATCTGAAGGCGCAGTTGGATACAGCCGGCAATGTGATTATCAAGAAGCCCGCGACACCGGGTATGGAAGATCGCCAGACCCTGGCCCTGCAGAGCCATTTGGATATGGTGCCGCAGAAAAATGCCAGCACAGTACACAATTTCCTTACCGACCCCATCAGGCCCTACGTGGATGGCGATTGGGTCACTGCCAAAGGCACTACTCTCGGTGCCGACAATGGCATAGGCGTCGCCGCCATCCTCGCCCTGTTGGAGTCCACCGACATCCCCCACCCCGCCCTGGAGGCACTGCTCACTATTGATGAAGAGGCGGGCATGACCGGTGCCAAAAACCTGCAGCGGGGCAACTTCGAGGCGGATCTGCTCCTGAACCTGGATACCGAAGATGAAGGGGAACTCTATATCGGCTGTGCTGGGGGCGTGGATGTAAATGCCATTCTCCCTTACACCAGGGATCCCATAGCGGTGGGTAGCCAGGCCTTTACACTTTCTGTGCGCGGCCTGCGCGGTGGGCACTCGGGCCTGGACATCGATAAGGGGCGCGGCAACGCCAACAAGATTGCCAACCGCATTATCGACACGGCTCTGGGCAAAATCCCCGAGCTGCGCATTGCCGCGCTGGATGGCGGCAGCCTGCGCAACGCCATTCCCCGCGAATCCTTTTGCACCCTTGTGATTCCGGCCGGCACTCGGGACAAACTACAACAGAGTATCGACAGCGAGAGTGCACGTCTCTCACAGGAATTTGACAACGAGGTGGACCTCACAATCACTCTGGAGCCCACAGAAACACCCGGTAGTACCATGAATGCTGCAAGCCAGCTGAGACTGATTCGCGCCATTCGTTGCTGCCCCAATGGCGTGGCGCGCATGAGTACCAAGTTGACAAATATTGCCGACACATCCAATAACCTGGCCCGCGTTGTCACGGCTGAGAGGGACGGCAAACCGCAGGTGCAGATCCAGTGCCTGGTGCGCAGCCTGTCTGACACGGCCCGCGACCAACACGGTCTGGACGTTGCCGCCAGCTTTGAACTGGCCGGCGCTACAACCTGGCTGGACAATGCCTACCCTGGCTGGGCCCCAAACCCCAGCTCGCCCCTGCTGGCACTGATGAGAGACGTTTATACAGAGATGACCGGAGCAGAACCTGAAGTCAAAGTGATCCACGCAGGTCTGGAGTGCGGTCTTTTGGCAAAACCCTACCCCAACTGGGACATGGTTTCCTTCGGCCCCACCATCCGCCGCGCACATTCCCCCGAAGAACGGGTGCATATCCACAGCGTTGCCAATTTCTGGGATTACTTGATCAAGGTGGTACAGGCAGTCCCTGGCCGCAACTAGCCCGCCAGCGGTGAAGATAACCTCGGGCGATCAAGGGATGAATGCCAAACCGGCACAGAAACTATCCAGCAGTCAATCAATCGATAGTTCCCATTGGCCCGTTTACCACCCAAGCGGTATTCGAGACCATGTGAGCAAAGTGACCTGCTCACACGGCGCGGGGTATCAAAAACTGTAGGTGAGACCCAGGTAGGCACGGCGACCGGAATAAGATGAACCATACATCCGATTCTTTTCCCCCAGTAACGGTCCACCTTTTCCTCGGTCAGGTTGATAATTGAAGCGGAGAGCACAAGCGAGTCCATCAGGCTATAGGATGCGTTACCATGCCATCACGCAAGCGCCAGCGTCGAATAACACTTACTAATGCCACGTCTATCACTCCTTTCACCCCTGCATACTATTTGTGCAGGGAAGGGTTATACGTGGGTCAAAATTCGATGCAAATCCAGGGGGTTAGTGGGTCAGTTTTAAGTGCAAATCAACACCCAACCGAACAAAAATCAGCCAATTCCTGGGGTGTCCAGAAACTAAGGCACCCTTGAAAGCCTTACTGCGCCTGGGTTTCAAGCCGAAGTGAAAATTCCGGCAGGAATGTCTCTAGGGCCTGTTCACA
>NZ_JAVAMR010000179.1:0-543 GCF_030731025.1 Microbulbifer sp. 2205BS26-8
TTCGAAGGATGTAGTCCACACAAAGTCCTGATAGCCATCTTTGTTCAAATCAACAAAAGTGCCCTTACTACCACGCATTGCTCCCAGATCGACAAAGCCGGTTCCGGTGCTGAGTTGCACGTGCATGCGACCAAAGGTCCCGGTATAGGCAATATCTGTGAGGCCATCACTATTAATATCTATCGCAATTGGATTCTTCGATGTCTCTTCCGTACTAAGAAACCCCATAGAGCGGAACTCACCCATGGGCTGGTCGAATATGGCAACCCGATATCCCCCAGGTGTTACCACCAGGAGGTCCATTGCCCCGTCGCCATTAAAATCCCCCAGGGTATCTGGCACATGGCTAACCAAGTTAACGCCCGGAACATCCAGTGGGTACTTGGTGGATTGACTACTGAACTTATAGTAGCGATTGGAAGAAACCGCTTCTCCTGACGGCTCCAGCAGGCGAACCTCTACCTCGCCCCCGGTTCCAATTTTGTAGTAAGCTGAAATGTAATCTGCAAGACCATCGCCATTGAAGTCGGCAAAAATAGCGTT
>NZ_JAVAMR010000180.1:0-519 GCF_030731025.1 Microbulbifer sp. 2205BS26-8
AATTGAAGCCGGATAGATCCTTGTAGGCTGGGAACTTCGCGACCTTCATCTGATAGTTGATGGAGCGCACATCCCTCTCTGAAGATTCAGCTTCCAGTAACATTTTCAGCACCGGCATGGATTGGTGGTAGGCTGGCGATGCTTGCTCGGCGAGCGTCGCGACAGCATCCGCCATGCCATGTAATTTCATCGCCTTTAGAGTGCTTACCATGGCATCAGCGTTCATGGCCCGCCCTCCGTAGTTGGTCATAGCGGGCAGTATTCGCTCTCGGCTCTGTTACCAATTTCAGGGCGAGCGGCGCCTGTAGGCGCTTGGGCCTGCAGGGCTCCTGCAGCCGACTAAGGCAGTTCAAGACGTGTTGTTTCGAGGGTTCACCGGCTTCCAGTGCCTTGACAACTGCACGTTCAACCTGTTGTTCATCATGGAGTAATACCAGCGCAAGGATATCCACCATCTCGCGGTCACCTCCCGGGCGCTTCAGCAGCCGTGTTTGCAGATGCCGAAAGCTATCCGGCAAC
>NZ_JAVAMR010000181.1:0-513 GCF_030731025.1 Microbulbifer sp. 2205BS26-8
TTAGTGCATAGTGGGCCGTGGCACTTTCTCCACGGTGGTTTCCGGGGCCGGTGGGCGGTAGCCCAAGGCACTGTGTGGCCGCTTGGTGTTGTAGTGCTTCCTCCACTCCTCAATAATAATTTCCGCCTCTTGTAACGGATAGAATATTTCACCGTTTAGAATCTCGTCTCTGAGTCGGGCGTTGAAGCTTTCACAGTACCCATTCTCCCAGGGTAAACCCGGCTCTATGTAAGCCACCTTTGCGCCAACAGATGTGGTCCAGTCTCTGACCGCCTATGCAACGAACTCCGGACCATTGTATGATGTTTGATTCCCATGTTTAGTCCTCCGTCTCCTAATTATACGGGTGGACCACTTCAAGGGGGGTGGACCAGTCTTGGGCCACGCACTGGCCAAACTTGATTACGCTGTTTGAGTATCCGCCGGAGATCCGCAAGGTGATCTATACCACCAACGCTATTGAGTCTCTGAACAGCGTCATTCGCAAGGCCACGAAGCAGCGCAAGGTGTTCC
>NZ_JAVAMR010000182.1:0-512 GCF_030731025.1 Microbulbifer sp. 2205BS26-8
TCGATTCCGGCCTGCTGTCCGGCAATGCCAATACCTTCACCACGAAGACCTGCCAAGCGGTTAAACCAATTTCCGTACTCTGTGGAGGCGAGGTTCTGGCCGTAGGCGTTGAGGTCTTTTAATGCGGCTCCGGACAACAGATTGCCCCTTGCCGCTGCACTTCGGTTTATCGCCTTTTCCCCTTCGGACAGTCTGAACTGATAATCGGGGGACTCATAAAAGCTGGAATAATCACCGGCCAGGGCCGCATCGATCATCCCATTAGCTTTCAGGCTGGTATTTGCATAAGGCCCATATCTGGCCAGGGCGTGGGCGCCCGCCTCGCGGTATGTGCCCTCCGCGTCCCTGTAGCCCTGCTGCTGCGCGTCGGCGGCTTTTTTCGCCTCCTTAGCGCCAAATAAATCAGTCACAAAACCCATAGTGTTTTCTCCTTACGGGATGTATAGCTTCCCGCCGATTGGCTGAGCGTTCAGCGCGTTTGCCTCGTCTGCCAGGGCCTGCACGCTGCCCTC
>NZ_JAVAMR010000183.1:0-501 GCF_030731025.1 Microbulbifer sp. 2205BS26-8
CATTCACTGTATCGATACCTCCAGCGGCATCTACGCTGCTGATACCATTAAAGGCAATATCATTGGCCATCAGCGCATTCAGGCCAGTGATCTCGAACCTGTCCGCGTTATCCGAGCCCGCCAGGCTGCCGCCTGTAACACTGTCGATCTCGCTAAAACGGATTCCTCTGGTTACCGCTTCCTTACTGTTGCCTGTCAGGCTTACCAGATCCAGTGCCACCAGGCTGTCACTGCCCAAACCCGCATTGACGTTATTCAACCCGCTAAAGTCGATATTCGCGGTATTCAGGGTATTTGTGCCGGTGATGGTAAACAGGTCATCCCCACTGCTGCCGGTTAAAAGCGCTGTGGTTGAACTGAAAATACCCTCGAAAGTCAGCGCGCCCGCTAGCAACTGGTTATCGCTGCCAGTCAATTCCAGGCCATCGCTATAGGCAAGCGCGTTAAGGCTGTCGCTGCCACCCTGGCCCTGCACTGCAGTCAGGCCGGTAAAGGTCATTT
>NZ_JAVAMR010000184.1:0-487 GCF_030731025.1 Microbulbifer sp. 2205BS26-8
CCCGTCCAGAACAGAAGAGATAAAAAACTGCCCTCTCTGGCCCGGGTTGGGGTTGCTGAAAATAAAATAACCGTCCAGCGTGGTTATGGTATTCGCCCCGGGGAAAGAGTCGTCCGTTATCTCCCGCAGGCCCTCCGCAGGTGTGAAGATGTAGCCCTTTTGCCCGGCGACTATGCAAAGCTGCTGCCCGTTATCGGCCATATCAACACGCCCGGAGCCGCCGATTGTGCCTATGTGCTCCGAGTACGCATATTCTGACAAGCGAAATAAAGCGTTATCAATAACTCCGTATAATTTCCCGTCTGCTGGCGTTCGGTGGAGGCCGCGAACCCTCTTGCCCCTACTGATAAATTCCGCCAGACCGGGGCAACCGTGCAGCACAACGGAGGACCTTGAGCCATCGGGGGCCACCTCCGGGTACATATTGACAAGGCGCTCTGCGGTCAGGGGAACAGAGCGCCCCTGGCCAACTTTGGATGCAATGGGA
>NZ_JAVAMR010000185.1:0-487 GCF_030731025.1 Microbulbifer sp. 2205BS26-8
CCCAATTGCATCCAAAGTTGGCCAGGGGCGCTCTGTTCCCCTGACCGCAGAGCGCCTTGTCAATATGTACCCGGAGGTGGCCCCCGATGGCTCAAGGTCCTCCGTTGTGCTGCACGGCTGCCCCGGTCTGGCGGAATTTATCAGTAGGGGCAAGAGGGTTCGCGGGTTGCACCGCACACCGTCAGACGGAAAGTTATACACCGTCATTGATAACGCATTGTTTGAGATGGACGCCCATGGCTGGGCGGTGGATATGGGCACAATCGGTGGCTCCGGGCGTGTTGATATGGCCGATAACGGGCAGCAGCTTTGCATAGTCGCCGGGCAAAAGGGCTACATCTTCACACCTGCGGAGGGTCTGCGGGAGATAACGGACGACTCTTTCCCCGGGGCGGATACCATAACCACGCTGGACGGTTACTTTATTTTCAGCAACCCCAACCCGGGCCAGAGAGGGCAGTTTTTTATCTCTTCTGTTCTGGACGGA
>NZ_JAVAMR010000186.1:0-486 GCF_030731025.1 Microbulbifer sp. 2205BS26-8
CCCGGATATTTCATGAGCCCGAAGAGAGCACAGGATTTTCTTCTGCTACTCGGAGAGTCGCGTTCGAAGGATAAAAACTGATCCATTCGATCACAACTTGATCTTCTTCGCCTTTACCGGACGCAACTTCTCCCTTACCCCATTCTTTATCCCGTGCCGGAGCAGCACTTTTTCTCCTACGTAGGCACCAGTCGCGCCGCTGTCGTGTAGAAGATTTCTCTGTCTGGCATGGACGTCGGTAACAGGAACCGCAGACGCCGTGTGTTTTTAATCACCACGGCCGCGACTTTGATCAAGCGATTGCGTAAGGTGCCAACGGACGCTTTTGCCAGCAGCGTATTCTTGAGCTGTTCTCGCAACGCTTCGAACAGTATCCAGGCCAGCGCCGAGAGCAGTAACCGCCACTGATTCGGCCACCAGTGGTGGCAAGATGTGCGGCCTGCAAACAGATCCAGTTGCTGATCCTTGATGCGGTTTTCCATGTCT
>NZ_JAVAMR010000187.1:0-483 GCF_030731025.1 Microbulbifer sp. 2205BS26-8
CTGGACTGGCGCTCGTTGGGCCTATCTGGCGGTGGTTCTGGATCTGTTTGCACGCAAGCCGGTTGGCTGGGCATTGTCGCTGTCACCAGATGCGGAGCTGGTAAAGAAGGCACTGACGATGGCCTATGAATCGCGAGGAGAGCCGGAAGGGGTGATGTTCCACTCAGACCAAGGCTGCCAGTACACCAGCCTGGGGTTCCGGCAACTGCTATGGCGTTACCGGATGACACAGAGCCTGAGCCGCCGCGGAAACTGCTGGGACAATGCGCCGACAGAGCGTTTCTTTAGGAGTTTAAAAACGGAATGGATGCCAGAGACTGGCTACCAGAGTTTCCCGGCAGCAAAGCAGGCCATTAACGATTACATCATCGGCTACTATAGCCAAATACGGCCACATCAACACAACGGTGGTTTGCCGCCAAGTGTGGCAGAAGAAAAACGGAACGCTCAAAAGACGGCGGCCAAAAATACTTGACCACTACA
>NZ_JAVAMR010000188.1:0-472 GCF_030731025.1 Microbulbifer sp. 2205BS26-8
AACCAGTGGAAGCGCTGTTTCTCCAGGCGTTTGTACCAGACTACGAAGCCGTTGTACTCCCAGTAGAGCAGTTTGATTTTATCGCGACCGCGATTGCAGAACACGAAGAGGATTTCCAGTGCAGGAGAGAGCTCCATCTCTAGCTCGACCAGCGCCGCCAGGCCGTTGATAGACTTGCGCATATCGACAGGCTCCATGTACAAGTAGGTCTGCGCGGACTGCTTCGGACGCAGCATCACCCCTGCTCCCGTAGTAGGCGCCAGAGCAATGGAAGGGTTTGCTCAAGGGCTGATGCTGGTAACTGCATCTGGATACCGCCGGGCAATGTCAGCTCAACCGAAGCCTCTAAAGCTGGCATGGGCACCGGCATCAGCTTAGGTCGGGGCTTGTTCTGCTTGTTGCGCCAATAGGTGAAGGTGCTGAGCTTTAGCTCATGCTGCTGGCAGTAGGCTGCCTGGGATAGATCGCTGTT